>NZ_JAMXXZ010000009.1:0-87683 GCF_024129285.1 Acinetobacter sp. S4397-1 | reverse complement strand
CGTGAAATAAGGTTCGGTATTCCCGCCAATAGCTTAGACAGAGCAGAACCTGGTCTTCCAGGCTTAACTTGGGCGGTCTGCCTTTGGCAGGGACATGTTTCTTCAACTGCTCAACCATTAAATCAAAGGTTGACCATGAGATGCCGGTGTATCGCTTGAACTGTGTTTCAGAAAGCTTCTTTGAATCGATGTATTTCATCCGCAGATTATGCATGAATATTGAAAATTCTTTGGTACAAATAAGTAGCAAAAAGTAGATCGTTTTTTGATTTATGAAAGAGATCTACTAAATAATCAGTTAAAAAATTCGGACTTTCGTATTTATTCAGAATATTGAATAAAGTTGGTAAATTTCTAGAAGCCCCCTTAATGATATCTTCACTCAATGAAATTCTATTTTTGAATATATCTACAATGTATATCGCTAATGCATTTACCTCACTTTCCGCCAAGCAATTGATTTCTTCAGGTTTTTCCGGATCATATTTTTTTAACCACTTATAAATATCTAAAATAAAATCTAAAGACGATGAATGATCAAAAATTAATTTTATCTGATCTAGTCGAGCTCCTTTTTCAAAATTTTGCACCAATTCATTTATCAACATTGCACCTTGTATTAATGGTGTAAACCAATCAAACAACTGTAATCTATAGGGCAAATCTTTAGCTTTCTGAGCAATAGCAATACACAAAGATAAAGAGATATTATTAGCTAATCCCTCAGCCATGACTCTTAGTTTTTGAATCAACTTTTCAGCATTTGTATCACATAGCACTTCATTCAAAGGATTTTTGTCCTCTCGTAGATTAACCCAGTGCTCGCATTCCTTTAGCACTTCTTCAAGCTTAGTATCGGACACATCAGATGAATTTATAGAATAAGTAAAGTATCTTGAATAATAATTGGGAGCACAAACCTTTTGCTCTTTATCCCATATGCTATACCATTCTGATCCATAAATCGTATTTTGATAACTAGAGATGACTTTTGGAAACAACTCCTTCAACAAACTAATGATATTTTCTTTAGTTGCTCCCTTACACAAATCAATCGCATTTTCTAACGCATTTTTTAATTTTTCTTTTTCATGATCATTATTTGAATAACGATTTTCAGAGAAAGTACCAACAAAAGCATCCTTATTTGTTCGGAGTAATTCATATACGGGTGGATAAAAAACCCTAATTGCCTCTATAAGCATAAGTTCAACAACATTTACCTCACCTTTCAGTATTGGTAGTGAAAACAGCAATATATTTCCGTAGAGTTTTGCTTTTCTGGGCGTACTTAGTGAATGACCAAAATACCTAGTAAATAATCTTGCAAAATTAGAAGCCTGATCCTGAGTAAGCTCAATTTCAGCCATATTTAACGCTTGATCGACACCTTGAAAGCAGTAATTAATCAATATAGATTGATCTATTAATGGCAAATACAAAGGGACTTGAATAATTTTTTCCAAGAATGCTTCACCGGCATTATTTGTTGAATTGGAATATCTCTCCTGTAATGAGGAAGTAACAATGTCTTTATCAAAAGCTAGAATATATGCAGTATATTTAAAATCAGCTGTAAGTTTAACAAGTCTAAATAATGCATGAATTTCTGTTTTTTCCAATCGATCAACATCATCTATCAGAATTAAAACTCTTTTCTTTGTAGTTTCTAATGCACTCTCGATCCGCTCTTTCAATTTTTCCAATTCTACAGTAGGTATAAACCCACTGATTGCCTGACCAACTTCTGAAGAACCAAACAGTCCTGTTATTGCAGGGGCAATAGCTTTTACCGCCCCTTTAACTTTATCTCCGTTAGTAACAAGCTGTGTATCAATCGCATTAGCCACATCAAAAAAGAAAGATTTAAGTAATTCCTCTTCAGTTCCAAATCTCCAAGGATTAAATTTTATTGTTATTACATCTTCATTGTTACTCAATGCATTTTCAATAAAATTCAAGACTGATGTTTTCCCATTACCCCAAGCACCATACAAGCCAATTACAATACTAGATGGATCATTTCTATTGGCTATCACATCCGCAATTCTCTTTGAAAATTGCCATCTAGAGAATTTATCCTCCTCAACTACATGGACGGGTGAATCAGAGGAATAAGAGTTGGACATAATGCCACCATAGTTTTCGATTAAATTATTAATATTAAAAAGTATTCTTTGCTTATATTTTATTGCATCACAAATTGATGATAATCTCAAATCTGAAATTGCATAACATAAAAAGAAAAGCCCACTTTTATAAGTGAGCTTTTCCACAAGTAGTTAGATAAGTAGTTAAAAAAATATTTTAAATATAATTTTTAACTACTATTCAATTACTTAAATCATTAATAAATCGCCATATGATTGCGATGAATCATTTCTAATGAACGCGCTTCACCCAAAACCTGGTGCACTTTATCTGAGGCCAAACCTTTAACAACTTCAGCCGAACGTGAACTAAAGTTGACCCGTCCTACTGCAATACGATGGCCTTGCCAATCCACACATTCTACCACATCGCCGCGATCAAAGTGACCTTCTACCGCTTTCACGCCTACAGGCAACAAGCTGCGGTGATTTTCCTTGATGGCTTTTACTGCACCATCGTCAATCACCAGACGGCCAGCGGTTTGTAAATGCGCAGCCAGCCATTGCTGACGCGCCGTAATACGGTCATCATCGGTAATGAATAAGGTTCCCAGCATTTCACCCGCCATCAGACGAGATAACACCTGGTCGCTATCCCCACTGGCAATCAGCGTCGGACAGCCTGATTTTGCTGCCAGACGTGCAGCACGGACTTTGGTCAGCATACCACCACGACCAAATTTGCCGCCACCACCCGCCATATCAAACAGGCTTTCATCCATTGCACGAACCGTATGGAACAGTTTGGCATCGGGATTTGAGCGCGGGTCAGAATCAAACATACCTTCCTGATCTGTCAAAATAATCAGCAAGTCTGCATGCACCTGACCAGCCACCATCGCCGCCAGAGTATCGTTATCACCAAAGCGGATTTCTTCGGTAGAAACGGTGTCATTTTCATTGATCACCGGAATCACGCGCCAGTCAATCAGGTTCTGCAAGGCATCACATGAATTGAGATAACGACGGCGATCTGCCAGGTCATCATGGGTCAATAATACTTGTGCAGTTTGAATCTCGTGCTTTTCCAGTACACTTGACCATGTCTGGATCAGGCCCATTTGTCCGATTGCAGCACAGGCCTGAAGACTGGGTAGATCGGTGGGTCGACTCTCAAGTTTCATCCGAACCATCCCTTCAGCCACAGCACCTGAAGACACCAAAATAATTTCGTGTCCAGCATTGTATAAATCTGCAATCTGTCCCGCCCAATGCGAGATCGCATCCAGATCTAGTCCCTGCCCATTTGCTGTGAGTAAAGATGATCCGATTTTCACAACGATTCGTTTACAACCCTTGAGCTGACGTTGCCCATCTACCACTTCTATCATCTTGTCCTCAGACTTTTTTCTACAGAATTAGCGTACGTAGTACACTTCTACATCATCATCGCCATCTTCATCATCTTCGTCATCCAGCGCACCGGCAAGACGTTGCTGACGACGCATCTCACGATACGCTTCTTTGGCAGCGATGGTTTGTTCACGTGTTTCAGCCTCCAGCTGGTCACGGAATGCTTTCATCTCTGCTGCATATTCCGGATCTTCAACTTCGCGTTCGCGCTGCTCTTCGATCTGGTCCATCAGGTAGTAGACGACCTCTTTGGTTCCTTCAGCCGTCAAGCCTGAGGTCTTAAAGACCGGACCTTCCCATTGCAATTCTTCCAGAATGTGATTACACCACTCTTCACGTGACTCTGCCGGAAGCTGATCAACCTTGTTCAACACCAGAACAATCTGCAATTTTGACAATGTCGGGGAGAATTTTTGCAGCTCGTTCATAATCGCACGGGCATTATAAGCAGGGTCGGAACCGTCAATTGGCTGGACATCCACAATGTGCAGTAAGATACGGGTACGTGCCAAATGTTTCAGGAAGCGAATCCCCAAGCCTGCACCTTCGGAAGCTCCTTCGATCAGCCCCGGAATGTCTGCCATTACAAATGAACGGTAACGATCTGCATCAACTACACCCAGATTTGGCACCATAGTCGTAAACGGATAGTCTGCCACTTTTGGTTTGGCTGCCGAGACTGCGCGGATAAACGTTGATTTGCCTGCATTTGGCATACCCAGCAAGCCCACATCTGCGAGTACTTTCAGCTCGAGACGGATTTCGCGGAATTCACCTTTGACACCATGCGTACATTTACGCGGAGAACGGTTGGTCGATGATTTGAAGTGTGTATTCCCCAAACCGCCCTGACCACCTTGAGCCACTAGAACCTTTTGACCATTTTCAACCAGGTCACCAATAATATCGCCCGATTCAGAATCAACGATAGTTGTTCCTACTGGAACTTTTAATACGACTGATTCGCCACCACGACCAGCACAGTTTGCGCCAGCACCGTTTTTACCACGTTCAGCGCGAAATTTACGGGTATAACGATAATCTACAAGGGTACTGGTGTTGTCATCAGCTTCAATATAAATGCTGCCGCCACGACCACCATCACCACCATCCGGACCACCAAATGGTACAAATTTTTCACGGCGAAAACTGGCTACGCCATTGCCACCGTCGCCAGCCTCTACGGTAATGACTGCTTCATCAACAAAGCGCATCTTGCCAATCCTCTAAAATCTTTAAAACCGCCTATTCTGCCATATTTTAAAGAATTTCACGACTAAATTTATGTACTATTCCAACGAGAACGTTTATTTCTTCAATATTTTCGTCAAGCTGGCTTAAAAGCTTTAAATCTCTGAGATTTATTCATTTAACTGCACTAGTCAATTATATGCCCTATTAATGAGCTTGGTGTTTTTAGTTATTTCTGATTTAGCCACACTCTGCTCAGAGTGCTGTCAGTTTTACAAGAGTCCAGTGTATGTCTGCAAATGTTTCACAGGATGCCAAGCATCCTTTGTCATCACAATTTGTACTCTTGATGGAGTGCGTACATCCTTTTCAAGGATAAAACAGCAGAGGCTCTATATATTTATACCAACATAGCCGTTAAGCAATGAAAGATTAGGGAAATCAAGCTTTATCGACGCTTGAGCACTTAAAATAAATAGTCCCTGATAAAATCAAGCCAGTCACGATATTATGAATCGCTTGATTACTGAATATACCAATCTTTTCATTCCAGATACGGTAAAACAATTTAAAACCTATGGGCTAATACGCGATTTATTATCTAAAATTTCCGGTAAACTTCGCTCTACCCAGCCAATCAGATAATTCACTTTTTCAGCCGCCTGCGAACCTAATATGGTTAGCTGATATTCTACTTTCGGCGGTACCACCGGATAGACGGTTCTTAAAATAAAACCATCCTGCTCCAACATTTTTAAAGTTTGCGCCAGCATCTTTTCACTGATTCCTTCAATGCGCTGCTTTAATTCACTAAAGCGATGTACTCCCTCACTTAAGCAACGCAAGACCAGCACTGACCACTTGTTGGTAAGATGCTCCAAGATCCCTCGTGACGGACAATCTACAGATAACACTTGACCAAGCAATTTACTGGTTTCATAAGTCGCCATAAAGTCCTTCCCTTTAATCAAAAATCTTACTTTTTGTTATATACTTACATTAAGTAAGTTATCAAAACAGAACTGAAGCCACAAGTTTATTTTTCCCCAAAATTAATCACTTTAATACAGAGGCTTTTAAGGGTGAATCTGCTTCAGGGGCAACTGCATGTGCATCTCCAAATTGGCTTTGGTATTTCGTTCGATATTCCGCATGGTGGCATGAAAGGTGGTGATTTTACGCATAGTCATCGGGTCATTCATTTCAAGCTGAGGTTTAAAATCATGTTTTACCTGTAAATGTAAGGACTCATCAAAGCCTAAAAATACGGGCCCATCAAACAGGATTCTGATGGGAATCCGATAATTTTGTTTCAGCTGAAATGGTAGATCCAGACGAATCGGCACATCCATTTTTAAAGGAAAGGTCGGCAACAACTTGTTTTGGTAGATCAGATTGGTGGAGGTTTCAAGTGCCATCATCTGATCGACTTTAATCGTCGTTTTATAATCGACATTTACCGAAACTGGCACTACAACGGCAAACTGCAAATTTGCCCGATATTTGCCTTGTAAAGGTAAATCAAGTCCACGGTTAATTTTAATCTCTGTGTCCAGCTTTCCTTGAGCATGGGTCTGTAAATGATTTCCAATTGAAATTTTAGTGGGCAATGCGTCTGGTAATCTGACTGAAGCATGCTGTGCCTTGATATGCATGCTGGCCTGTATATTCAGATAAAACCAGAACAGCAAGGCAATACTGCAAGTCGTAATTACAAACAGAATCGCCCATATACGAATAGAAATAGGCATACTTTTCCCTCCTATTCATCGGCTGTATGAATTGCTGAGGGCGTCGGTGTTCGCTTGAGCTTCAAGCTATCCAAAGCAATTTCCAACTCACCTTGCTGAATCGTAATTGGCAAGGTGTTTTGTACATCTACACTCGCTTGTAATGCAGTTTGAATAGGTACATTCAGATGCCCCTGAATTGGAATACTCGTTTTTAATGTAGTATCAAGTGGAATATTCAGATTTTCTTTTAATACCGTTTTTACAGGTGCATCAAATTTCAAATGGACTTTTTGCTCCAGTGGAACCTTCAGTTGCAGAGGAACGTCCAGATCAATCGGAATCGTGCCTTTGAGCGGCAAGCTAATATCCTTTCCTAAGACATTTACCTTAACCCGGGTATCAATCGGGATATTTTGCTTTACCTTTAATACCTCATTAACCGGAATAACCGTTTTAATCGGCACATAGTTATCAAAGTACACGCGCGGGGTCAGTGATTGGGTTAAAGGAATATTGAGATTTTCTTGAATGGGAATTTCAGCATTTACATTTCCCTGAACATCCACATTCAAGGCATCATGAATTTTAACCTCAGCCTGCAAAGGCTCTTTCAAATCAATACTTACTTGCTGATCTTGTAATGGAATATAAATCTTAAAATACTGAAACACCCAAATGCCAATTAAGAGTCCACACAAGGTCGCAAAAAAAATTAAAGTAATGGCAGCAATTATATATTTAGATCGCAAAAGGCTATCCTTATCCTCTTGGTTAACACTTTATTGTGAACACAAATATTTTATGTTTTGCTATTTTTTTGTATAGGATTTTTAACCCGAATCGCGGCTAAGAAATTAACAGGAAAAATAAAAAGACTAGAGCTAGCTGTTGAGTTCCCCCCAACCTTAAGCGCTAGTGCTGAGGTTTAATAGGACCGAATTATTATTCTGTGTAGTAAAAGTTCAATGGGCTGGTTTTATGGCTATAGGTTATCTCCTGCGATGAATCGATTGGGTGAAATCGCCTGTTCTGCTTTATCGAATGGGCATATTGCTGACATAAAAAGGGCTGAGCAATTGATCGAAGGTTTAGCTATAAAGCTTCATGCAGTTCATGGCTATATCAGCCAACAACTCAAAAGCAGGTTAATAGATCAAGGAATTGATTTAATTATCTACCGTCGAAAGAACAGACAGGCTGTTCAACTCAGTACTTCAGATAAATATCACTTAAAACAACGCTATAAAATAGAAACGCTATTCAGCTTGTTGCAAGGCCCATCCAATTTAGTGACGAGTAAAGCATATAGTCTTCGTAAGTTTATCAGTAGAATTTATATAGTTATGCGCATATCAATGAATCCATCGCAATAAGCCAACAATTCAGGTTATGGAATCATTGGCTTAAGCCGGATTCGGGTTTCTTTACAATAAATTTTGATTATTTATAACAAAGCGAATCTATATATTGCTTGCTCCAGGCGGGCCAGCATTTTTCCAACGTTTTTTCAAAGTTTACATTGTCTATTTGCCACTGCGGATTTTTATCTTTATCAATGATCAATGCACGTACACCCTCGATGAAATCGCCCTGCTCTAACCAGATATCTTGTAAATCCCGTTCTAACTGCATACATTTTTCCAGCGACAGATTCTGCCCGGTCTGCTGTAATTTCAGACTGACTTGTTTTGCCATCCGTGGACGTTGCTGCAAGAGGTCCAGCATTTTCTTGGCCCAGTCCTGATCAAGGGCATCGCTTGTATGAGCCAGACTATGTTCAATTTCCTCCAGACGCGGATAAGAAAAATGTTTGTTAATCAGTCCAATATGTTTTTGCAACTCGCTTTCTACTGGATGGGTGATAAACGCACTGACGATTTTACGGATTTCCACCGGATTTAAAATAGGCGCAGCGCTCAATGTCGCTTCGAGTTTAGCAAAACTTTCTCTCGGCACATGATAATCGATCAGATCCAGATATAACGCATCGCTACTGCTAATCTGTTCACCAGTCAGTGCCATATAAACGCCAACTTCATCCAGTCGGGACAGGAAATGGGTGGCTCCCACATCCGGGAAAAAGCCAATCGCCGTTTCTGGCATGGCAAAGCGTGATTTTTCACTGGTCACTTTAATATGACACGCCTGCACCAGTCCAAATCCCCCACCCAGAACATAACCATCCATCATGACGATGACGGCCTTTGGAAAATTGCGCAGTGTGCTCAGCATCGTATATTCAGTGGCAAAAAAATCCTGATATTGGGTATTGCCTGCCTGATAGCTGTCATACAGATAGCGGATGTCTCCTCCGGCACAGAATGCCTTGGGACTGTTAGAATTGATCAGAATCGCTTGCACCTCTGGATCATGGCGCCACTGATCTAATTGTGACTGAATACCTTGAATCATCTGTAGGGTTAAGGCATTTAAATGGCTAGTGCGGTCCAGGCTGATGATGCCCAGAACTCCCTGTACGCTAATCACTAAATTATTTTCAGCACTCATTATTTTTTCCTATTCTTTTTTTATTGATGGGTAAATTTGGCTGGGCGTTTTTCAACAAAGGCCTGCATACCTTCTTTCTGATCAGAACCAGCAAAAATAGAATGAAATACCCGTCGTTCAAAGCGTAGACCTTCGGCCAGACTGACTTCAAAAGCCCGATTAATCGATTCTTTAATCATCATCACAGCAGGCAGAGATTTTTCAGCAATTTTTTCTGCCGCTTGCAGCGTTTGTTCCAACAATTCTTCTTTGGCAAAGACACGAGCCACCAGACCACTTTGCTCGGCTTCTTGTGCGCCCATGTGACGTGCGGTCAGGCACATTTCCATAGCTTTGGCTTTACCAATGGCCAGGGTCAAACGCTGCGTTCCACCAATGCCGGGCAATACCCCTAAGGTGACTTCAGGCAAACCAAATTTTGCATTATCAGCGCAGTAAATAAAGTCACACATCAGTGCCAGTTCACAACCACCACCCAAGGCATAGCCACTCACTGCGGCAATTAACGGTTTACGGCGCTGGGCAATTCGATCCGCCAGACTAAAAAAATCATCCAGATAAATTTGTGGAAAATTCAGATCTGCCATTTCTTTGATATCGGCACCGGCAGCAAAGGCTTTTTCCGAACCGGCAATCACAATACAGCCAATTTCTGGGTCTTTTTCCAGCTGATCGAGTGCCTGATTGACCTCGACAATCAGCTGGTTATTCAGTGCATTCAACGCCTGAGGACGGTTTAAGGTAATCAATCCGACACCGTTACGTTGTTCGAGTAAAATGGTTTGCCATTGCATGATAAAAATCCTTTGTAATTCCTTATAAACTGCGTGCAATCACCAGACGCTGAATATCGCTGGTGCCTTCATAGATCTGACAAATCCGGGCATCGCGATAGATGCGTTCAATCGGAAAATCTTTCAGATAGCCATAGCCACCAAAAATCTGTAAGGCTTTGGAACAGACACGTTCGGCCATTTCCGAAGCAAAGAGCTTGGCCATAGAGGCTTCGGTTAAACAGCTTTCACCGGCTTCCTTTTTACGTGCAGCAAAATGGACCAGTTGGCGCGCGGCTTCAATTTCGGTGGCCATGCTGGCTAACCGAAAAGAGATTGCCTGCTGTTCAAAAATCGGTTTGCCAAAGGCCATACGATCATGGGCATAAACAGTCGCCTCTTCCAATGCAGCGCGGGCCAGCCCCACTGCTTGTGCGGCAATACCGATCCGTCCACCTTCCAGATTGGCGAGGGCAATTTTCAGACCTTCACCTTCTGCACCCAGTCTTAGGCTTTCATGAATGCGGACATCGGTTAAAGCAATCTGACAGGTATCCGAAGCATGCAGACCGAGTTTTTCTTCGACCCGAATCACTTCATAACCAGGCGTATCGCGTGGGATTAAAAATGCACTCATGCCTTTTTTACCCGCGTCTGGGTCGGTCACGGCAAAGACAATAATCATCCCGGCATTATGGCCTGAGGTAATAAACTGTTTGGCACCATTGATAATGTAGTGATCGCCGTCTTTGACTGCACGGGTTTTAATCGCTGCCGCATCCGAACCGGTATGCGGTTCGGTCAGGGCGAAGGCACCAATCATTTCCCCTTGAGCCAACGGTTTTAAAAACTGCTGCTTTTGCTGTTCCGTCCCAAACTTCAGAATCGGCACACAACCCACCGAGTTATGTACGCTCATGATGGCGGAGGTTGCACCATCTGCCGCAGCCACTTCTTCGAGGGCCAGCACATAAGCCAGCGTGCCTGTACCTGAACCGCCCCACTCTTCTGGAATCAGCATACCTAAAAAACCCAGCTCACCCATTTGAGACAAGGTCTGTTTAGGAAATATGCCTTTTTGATCCCACTCGCTGGCAAAAGGTTTAATCTGTTCCTGAGCGAAGCTTTTGGCCATATCCTGAATCAGTTGTTGCTCTTCCGTAAATTGCATTGATGCTTCCTTCAATCTCTTTATTCAATATTTTTATTCAATCTGCGGGCTTGGGCTGATTTATGCGGTTTTCACCTGCTGCTTGTCGATTTCCTGATTACGCAGTAAGAAACGCTGAATCTTGCCACTCGGGGTTTTGGGCAATTCTGTGACAAATTCAATCAGGCGTGGATAAGCATGGGCAGACAAACGCTTTTTCACAAACTGACCCAGTTCCTCTTCCAGATGAGATGAAGCTGTAAAGTTATTCGCCAGAATTACAAAGGCTTTAATCACTTCAGTACGTTCAGGATCAGGCACGCCAATGACGGCGGCTTCAATTACGGCATCGTGTTCCAGCAAGGCGCTTTCCACATCAAATGGTCCGACCCGATAGCCGGAGGTGGTAATGACATCATCACTACGCCCCACAAAACTCATACTGCCATCAGCATGAATTTCCGCGGTATCCCCAGTTAAATAGTAATGTCCGACAAATGGAGATTTGCGACTTTCTTCATAACCCGAGAACCACATCATTGGGGACTGACTGATATCCACTGCCAGGATGCCCGGAACATCAGTCGCTAGTTCCTGACCTTGTTCATCGATGACTGCAATCCGATAACCCGGACTGGCAAAGCCTGCCGAACCTGAACGGACCGGATGTTGTAGTGCATGATGATTGCACACCACCATCCCAACTTCAGTCTGGCCATAATGGTCATAAATTGCTACATCCAGCACTTCTTTAAACCAGCGGATCACTTCCGGGTTTAAGGGTTCTCCAGCACTACTGACCACGCGCAACTTGCCGCGCAGCTGCGCCATCTGAGCAGGGTCAGCAGCCATCATCATGCGATAAGCGGTCGGCGCACCAGCCAGATTGGTAATGCCATACTCCTTGACAATGTCGCAGACACTTTCGGCATTGAAACCACCTTCATAAAACAGAGTCGAGTGCCCGAGTAATAAAGGCCCGGTAATGGCATAGTACAAGCCATAAGCCCAGCCCGGATCAGCAATATTCCAAAAAGTATCATCTTCGGTTAGACCGATGGCATTGTGCATATAGCCAGCAAAAGCAATCAGGGCTTTTAGCGGCACTTTTAGAGGCTTGGCCGGTCCAGTGGTTCCAGAGGTAAACATCAACAAAAATGGCTCATTGATACTGAGCATTTCCAGTTCACAACCTTCAGCCTGACGGTTTAACACCGTCCAAAAACTGAAATCTTGCGGATAACGCTCTGCTTCGGTTTCGGCATGTACAGTGACGATCGTAGGACAAGCACTAAGATCGGAGAGTTTCTCCCGATTCGCCAGATCAGTCACGACCAGCTTGCTTTGCGCCAGCTGAATACGGTGTTCGATGGCTTTAGGACCAAAGGCAGTAAATAACGGTTGATACACTGCACCAATCCGCCAGGTCGCTAGAATGGTAATAATTAGCTCTGGAGTCCGCGGTAACAGTCCGGAAACGCGGTCTCCCTTACCAATACCTTGAGACTTTAGAAAATTGGCAAACTGGCTGGAATATTTCTTGAGTTCGCGAAAGCTATATTGTTCTTTGCGGCCATCTTTACCATACCAGTGCAAGGCAATGGCATCGGAGTCGGCATGGCGGTCGCAACATTCATAACAGGCGTTCAGTGCCTGCATCGAACCGGATAAATACTGTTTTGCCACTGTATCTAAATCAAAATTTTCAATCGTTTCTTGATAATCTAACATGTTCAATCTCAGCCTGAATTTATCGTTATTACTGACAAGGTACTGTTAATGAAGCGAATCCTTGCTTCATCTGAATCTTTTAAGTGTTAAGCAGGTGGCGTGGTGTATTGATGCATGATGCTGGAAAAATCCAGATGCGCATCCCCTTCCTGACACAATTGCTGATAGAGTTTTTGTACCATGCTGCCAAGTACAACTGGTTGATCCACCTGCTGCGCTGCATCGACGGCCAGGCCCAAATCTTTAAGCATGAGCTGTGCTGCGAAACCATCGGTATAACCCCGTGATGACGGCGCATTGGCACAGATATCCGGCCAGGGATTATAGATTTCAGAACTCCAGCAACGTCCGGTTGAGCTATTGATCACCCCGGCCAGTGCTTGAGGATCAATGCCCAGTTTGGCACCAAGCGCCATGCCTTCCGCAACGGCGGTCATGGAAATACCCAGAATCAGGTTATTACAGATTTTTGCCACCTGTCCTGTTCCTACAGCGCCACAATGCACCAGATTTTCACCCATACTGCTGAGGACTGGTTTTACGGCCTCAAAGGTGGCATCGTCTGCACCCACCATAAAGGTCAGTGTGCCATCTTTAGCCCCTAAAGTCCCGCCAGAAACTGGTGCATCACACACACGAACCTGTTTGGCCTGCGCTATTGCGGCAATCTCCTGAATAGTTTGCGGGTCAATCGTGCTGCTGTCGATACACAGGCTGCCGGCTTGGAGTACTTCCAGAATACCGTGTTCGCCGAGATAGACTTCACGTACATGCTTGGCTGCAGGCAGCATGCTGACCACAATATCCGCCTGTTTTGCGGCAGCTTGTGGACTGTCACAAACTATACCGCCCGCTTCGGCAAAATGCTGTAAAGCCATGGTACTTAAGTCATAACCAAAAACCTGATGTCCCGATTTGAGCAGATTCTGCGCCATCGAGCCGCCCATGTTGCCCAAACCAATAAATGCAATCTTCATGCGGATGCTCCTTAGCGCAGGCTGATGGTAGTATTGACACCTGTGGTTTCCTGATCATCTTCAAACCAGCGACTGGTAATGGTTTTGGTCTGGGTATAGAACTGCACCGCCTGTTTGCCATAAGGACCCAAATCACCCAGCTTTGAACCGCGTGAACCGGTAAAGCTGAAGAACGGCACAGGGACAGGAATTGGAATGTTGATGCCGACCTGACCGATATCAATCTGGTTCTGGAAGATGTGCGCGGTATTGCCATTTTGGGTAAACAGTCCAACGCCATTACCAAATGGATTGGCATTAATCAGCTCAATCGCTTGCTCTAAAGTATCGACATGCATGATCGCCAGTACCGGACCAAATACTTCTTCCTGATAAATGCGCATATCGGTCGTAACCTGATTAAAAATCGTTGGTCCAACAAAATTGCCCTGCTCATAACCCGGAACCCGTACCTCACGACCATCCAGCAACAGTTCAGCACCTTGTTCAATGCCACTGTTAATCAGATCAATCACGCGGGCTTTGGCACGGGTCGAAATCACTGGTCCAACATCAGTATTCGGTTCATGCCCGGCATTGACTTTCAAAGTTTTGGTTTTATTGACCAGTTCATCAACCCAGTGCTTGGTCTCGCCGACCATCACTGCCACAGAAAGTGCCATACAACGCTGTCCTGCTGCACCAAAAGCAGCACCGACCAAGGCATTTAAAGTCTGTTCTTTATGGGCATCCGGCATCACCACCACATGGTTTTTCGCGCCCATCATCGACTGCACACGTTTGCCATGCTGGCCTGCGAGGTTATAGACGTGGGTGCCGACTGCGGTCGAACCGACAAAGGAAATGGCCTTGATGTCAGAATGGGTACAGAGCAAATCGACCACTTCTTTACCACCATGCACCACGTTGAGCACACCTGCTGGCACACCTGCCTGAATCGCCAGTTCAACCAGCATCATGGTCGACAATGGATCCTGTTCCGAAGGCTTTAGAACAAAGGTGTTGCCGCAGACAATCGCCATCGGGAACATCCACAGCGGAATCATTGCCGGAAAATTAAAGGGGGTAATTCCGGCACAGACCCCCAGTGGTTGTTGCAAGGTATAGGTATCAACACCACGTGCCACGCCTTCTATGTATTCACCCATTTGTAGGGAACCGACTGAACAGGCATGTTCAACCACTTCTAAACCACGTTGAATATCACCTTCAGCATCTGCTAATGTTTTGCCCTGTTCAGCGGTCAAAACCTGTGCGATACTTTTTAAGTTGGTACGAATCAGATCTTGTAGTTTCAGCATGATACGCATACGTGTCTGAATCGGGGTCTGGCGCCAGCTGGCAAAGGCATTTTGCGCCGCCGCAATTGCAGCATTGACTTCTTCAGTCGTGGCAAAAGGCACCTGACCCAAGACTTCCTGAGTGGCAGGATTAACAATATCTTGCCAATGGCTGGTTTTTGATTCGACAAATTCACCATTAATCAGGAGTTTTGCGGTGGTGAATCCGGTACTTTGCTGGGGGTGATGAATAGCGTTCATGGTCGCTCCGTGCTGGTTTTGTTATTGTCGTTGTATCTGCCTTTACTGGCTTTTTTTTAACGTATTTTTTTACGCTGTTTCAGCAGACTAACAAAGAACACTTTGACCACCAATAGAAATTGATGCACGATGATTGTGCAAATATGCACAGGATTTAACAGGATGTTAAATAGAAGATGAAAGTAGATTGGGATCATTTACGCTTTTTTTTGGTTTTGGCACGTGCTAAAACGCTCACCAACGCAGCCCGCTTGATTGGAGTTGAACACAGCACCGTGGCACGGCGGATTCAGGCGCTGGAAAATACCCTCGGTACGCAACTGTTTAAACGTGAAGCAACAGGTTATGAGCTGACTTTGGAAGGTTTGGCGCTAGTACCGCGTGTGGAACAGATGGAACAGTCCTTTATCCAGATTGATAAGCGCCATGATCCCTTGCAAGGTCGGGTCCGTATCGGCGCGCCGGAAGGCTTCGGCACGGCATTTCTGGCGGGCCTGTTGGCTGAGTTTTCCCAGCATTATCCGCTATTGACCATTGACCTGATTCCGGTGCCGAAAACCATTAAACTCTCGCATCGTGAAGCGGATATCGTTATTTCCATCGACCGGCCTAAATCCGGGCCGTATATCATCACCCGGTTGTCCAATTACTGTCTAAAGCTGTATGGCAGTAAACGTTATTTACAACAAAATCCGCCCATTCAAAAACTGGAAGATCTGAAACAGCAACGTTTTGTCAATTATATTGATGATCTGGTTTATAGCGCGGCGCTGTATTCACTGGAACGTCTGCCCTTGCAAGTCAGCGCCTGTTTTCGCAGTAACAGTATTCTGGCGCAGGAGATTGCAGTTCGGGCCGGTGCCGGATTGGCCATTTTGCCGAGATTTCTTGTACATGATAAAAGTGAACTGGAAGAAGTTCTAGGCGATCAGCTGAATTTTACCCATACTTTCTGGATGCTCACCCTGGTCGATTTACAACATGAGCCGAGAATTAAACTAGTGTGGGATTTTTTGCGTAAACAGGCCGATGTTCAGCAAGAACTGCTAATGGGCAGATAAATCACTATTTGTATAGATTTCAATAACAAAATCCCGATATAGCAAATGAACGGATCACCAGAGTTATAGCCAAATCCTAAAGACTATAGAACAATAAAGGTATGAGATACTCAAAAAGTTAACATGTTAAGCAGTCTAAAATGCCCCCCCTATATGACCTAAGGGAGTCGGTTTTTAAATGCTGTTAGGGGATTATTTTTACACTGCCGCGGCTTTATTGCACGAACTTATCCCAAAGGCTTATTCAGCAATAATTCTCAAATGAATAAGTCTAGACCTAAAATCTATCGTACGACGAATTGATCTTCCTATAACCGAACCTTAATTATGTAAAAGACAAAAACATATTAATATTTATTGCAGTTAGCTATTAAAGAAAGCAGCAATCGCCTACATCTAATTACCGATTGTACTGACTTGAAATCTTTAAGTGACAGCAAGTAAAAACGTAAGAAACATTAACCTTCATATCGATGATAGCGGCTTAGGCTAAATATGGGTATAGAGGCTGAAACACTGCAAATATGTACAGTTCCGCTCATAATGAACAATATTAGTGATTCACAAGTACTCGATGATTTACCTGATCAAATTTTACTAGATGAGCGGATTAATTCTGTCTATATAGATGGAGCTTATGACACGAAACATTGCAGAAAAGTCTTTTCAGATCGACAAGCACATGCGGTAATTCTATCTTTAAAGCTTTTATGCTCTAAAGCCAATTAAAAATAATATTGATTTAAGCTGCTTACATAGTACTTATATGAATTCTAAAAACAAAAAACTACTTAGGGTTAATGCACCTAAGTGGTTGTTTTATATGGTGGGCCCAGACAGACTTGAACTGTCGACCAACGGATTATGAGTCCGCTGCTCTAACCAACTGAGCTATAGGCCCTATAGGCTGAATTTGTTATATATCAACAAGTTCAGGCGCAGAGAATACTAGCGGAGATTATTTTAAAATACAAGCCTTTTTCATACCGCTTGCACATTAACGCAACAATTCAAATCAGCAAATTTCTCTAATGGATGAAAATTGTTGAAATGAAATGATTACTTATCGTTTTTAAATATTACTCAAAACATATAACTAAAGGATTAATGGTAAAAAACTTTTATTTATAGGAGTTTTAACACTTCACATGATTGAAATATGAAAGTTTTAAAATTAATCAAATTGCTTAATTCTCTTAGATTCCGTATAAAATTCAATCAAAGACCATACAATAACGAGTGCAAAAATGACAGATGCAAATAGAACAGCAGTAATATACGTCATTTTTTCCAGTCTCCTAGGGGCAATTTGTTTGAATAAAACTCAAAGCTCAACTTTTGAACCTACGACAAAAGTCTAATAAGATTCACGCTTTCTGAATAGCCCCTAAAAGACCTTTTTAATATATTTTTTATATCAACTCATATTTATTTTATATTTAATCAATTATATTTATTACATCTACGTCTAAGTAAGATTCGCTTTTGGCGACTTCTACCTTTTCCATACCTCTGCATTTTATTTGCGTATTAACTCAACTTTTCTATTGACTGCACACCAAAACAGGCAGAAATTAGCACTCACTATTTCATAGATATACTTTGACTTTCTCTTATGCTGAACAAATTTCTTGGTGAATCTGCATTTAAACTTGCCGGTTGGCAATACCATGTGGAACCGAATGTATTGGAAGACAAACAGGTCATCGTTGGCTTTGAACATACTTCAATGCTAGACGCTGTACTTTCACTGGCACTATTTCAGATTTATGACCTGAAGATTCATACGCTAATCAAAAAAGAGTTATTTAAAGGACCATTGAAACCACTTTTAAAAGCCGTAGGGGGTATCCCTGTTGATCGTCAAGCGAATAAAGATATTGTGAGCTTGATGGTGGAGCATTTCCAGCAACATGAAAAATTTAATCTGGTCATTGCGCCAGAAGCAACCCGTGCCAAAAGTGCTGAAGTACGTAAACCGATCCGCACAGGTTTCTGGCATATTGCCAAAGCAGCCAATGTTCCCATTGTCTTGATGTATGCCAACTCAAAAACCAAACAAGGTGGTATTTTTGGAAAAATCTATCCGACTGAACTGTCTCATGATCTAGCTTTAATCAAGCAGCTTTATAAAGACCAGGTAGGGCTGGAGATTATTATTCCAGAATAAATACTGAGGCAGAAGCCATGAGCAACAACCTGTCCCCCTTGCTGAGTTTGCCTCTCTATTTGTATTATTTTCTGCCTTGTTTTTCGTTTCTGTTGCTATAGTTTTCCTTTTTAAGGATTTTTTTGACATTATGCTGAAATCTCAAATCTAGCCTCTATTTTCAAAAAAATACCTTATGGTAGAATCTGCCCAATTCGATAGGCATACAGCCGATCTACAAGGAGCATATTTCGCATGGCGGGTCATTCCAAGTGGGCCAATATTAAGCATCGCAAAGCAAAACAAGATGCTAGTCGTGGTAAGTTGTTTACCAAATATATTCGTGAATTGACAACTGCTGCTAAACTCGGCGGTCCAGATGTCGGCAGTAACCCTCGTCTACGTGCTGTAGTGGAAAAGGCATTATCTGTGAATATGACACGTGATGTCATCAACCGTGCAATTCAGCGCGGTGCAGGCGGTGAAGATAATGACGATCTAAAAGAAGTCACTTATGAAGGTTATGGCGTAGGCGGCGTTGCCGTGATTGTAGAGACCATGACTGATAACCTGAACCGTACCGTTCCGGATGTCCGCCACTGTTTTTCTAAAACAGACGGTAATCTCGGTACAAATGGCTCGGTTGCGTTCCTGTTCACCAAACGTGGTGAAATTTCTTTTGAAGATGTGTCTTTAGAAGACCAGATTATGGAAGTTGCACTTGAAGCAGGTGCAGATGACATTGAAGTGGATGAAGATCAGATTCTGGTCATCACCACGCCAGAAGCCTTTGGTACGGTACAGGATGCTTTATCCGCTGCTGGCTTAAAGTCTGACAATGCAGAAGTGGTGATGAGTCCTTCAACCAAGGCTGAAATCACGGACATTGAACAAGCGAAAAAAATCATGAAAATGATTGATATGCTTGAAGATCTGGATGATGTTCAAAACGTGTATACCAACGTAGAGTTCTCTGATGAAGTATTAGCGCAGCTAGATCCCTAATGCGCTTTAGAATAAGAAAACGCACCTTCAGGTGCGTTTTCTTATTGAAACTTGTTAGAAATAATTGGATATTTTAAACTTTGTTTAATAGCCCACTACAATTAAAGACATTGTATTCCTTAATCACAAAACTGGAATGCAGAGCAACCACATGCTCGATCTTGCCAATTTTATTTAACAAGATTTCACTGTAGTTTTCCATATCACGCGCAACCACTTCTACAATAAAATCGGCTGATTGTCCCGTCACGAGAAAAGCATGAATGACCTCAGGAATATCTTCCAACTCTTCCAGAAATTTGGCAAAAGTATCACTATCATGTTTGCTTAAAGAAACCTGCAACAGTACATGCAGGCTAAAGCCAAGCTTTTGATAATTAATCTCCCGCTTCAAACCACTCATAATATTCTGATCAATCAGATGCTTGATACGGCGGTGTACGGAACTAACTGACAGATTTACTCGCTCCGACAGCTCATTCAGGTTAATGTCTTCATGGGTTAAAATTTCCAGAATATGTTTATCGAAACGATCCAGCTCCATATTTATACTCTTATTTATCTCTTTAGAAATGCAGCATTAACTTTAAAAAATCCTACCCAACATTTCGGTAATTTTCACAAAATTTGCTTATTTTGAAAATATTTTCGGAATAGCCAGTAGCTTTCAAGATTTTTTATCTCTTACGATTTGAATCTTAAAACTTTGCTGTCATTGAAGATACAGAGAGTATAGCTCAGGCTATACTCCACGCCAGTCAACCCGCGCACAACGTTCAGTTCGGTAGATCCGGCAGATATATTGTCCAAGGGGTAAGTCTTCCAGATACTGCTGATATTCACGGTATTCTTCGGACAGATTTTCAAAGTTTTCTTTTTCCCAAGGCGTACCGGGAATGGCCAATAAAGGGGCCAGCATCGAACACACGGCAATATCCGCCAGCCCCAAACGTGAACCCACAAAATATTGTCCACCCGCTTGCACCAGCAAGGCATTGAGCCGCTGTACCGCAACATCAATCTGCTGTCTGGACTCCGCCACTGTTTCTTCATTCAGCGCATAGCCTCTGGCCACCACCGCTTTTAAAAGAGGCCGGGAGTATTTTTCAAACTGACGTAAATAGCCCTGCTCACCAATTAAAATATCCATGGATTCATCATCATATGCCAAAGCCTGAGCCAACATCCAGCGTCTGACATGCCGCCCTAGCTCCAAGGTCATTTCATTAATATTTAAACTTTGCTGGCGCCATGGGCCTTCTGGGTACAGCAGGCCATGTTCCGGATAGGCATCATCTAGATATAGTGCAATCTGGGTGGAATCGGCAATCCACCGATCCTGATCACGCAGAATCGGCAGGCGGTTTTGTCCGGTTTTCAGTCGGGCAAATGCCCGATGTACCCCGGGAATCAGGTTCTGTGCAACATAGTCCAGCTCTTTATGGTCCAACATCCAGCGCGCTTTTTCACAAAAGTGAGATAAAGGAAACTGGTATAGAGTTCGCATGCATGCTCCGTATATATGCCAAGATGAGGACTATTTTCGTCTAATGGTTATTCCAGCTACTTTAGACATTCGCCTGTTTAAAAACAATGTGATTTTTATTTAAAATTAACATCATGAGGGTCAAGCCGCTCTTGTCAGGCCAGTATCTGCTTATTTTCCTCCGGTTTTTTCGATTTATCCAGACTCTATCAAAAATGGTCCGATTGAAATAAAGCTAATACACATCACCTGACTTTGGTGCGGCTTTCATGTAAAATCACAGGCAATTTTTATATAACGCTTTGTGAGTTATTTCATGGGTTTTAATTGTGGTATTGTAGGCCTGCCGAATGTTGGTAAATCTACGCTTTTCAATGCATTAACTAAAGCTGCTATTGCTGCAGAGAACTTCCCATTCTGTACCATTGAGCCCAATACAGGTATCGTGCCTGTACCGGACATGCGTTTAGACAAGCTTGCTGAAATTGTAAAACCACAACGCGTTATTCCAACCACGATGGAATTTGTGGACATCGCAGGTCTGGTGGCAGGCGCATCGAAAGGTGAAGGTCTGGGTAACCAGTTCTTGGCCAATATCCGTGAAACGGATGCAATTGCACATGTGGTTCGTTGTTTCGAAGATGAAAATGTCATTCATGTGAATGGTAAAATTGATCCTTTAGATGATATTGCGACCATTAATACCGAACTGGCCCTAGCTGACCTGGAAACGGTGACCAAAGCTGTCACCCGTCTGGCCAAGTCTGCAAAAGGCGGCGATAAAGAAGCTGTTGCGACCAAAACCGTACTTGAAAAAATCCTGCCTTTGCTAGATGAAGGCAAGCCTGCCCGTGCTGCCGATCTGGATGATGATGAACGTAAACTGGTTCGTGGTTTTGGTTTATTGACATTAAAACCTACCATGTATATTGCCAACGTGGCTGAGGATGGTTTTGAAAACAACCCGCACCTGGATGCAGTACGTGAACTGGCAAGTACGGAAAATGCAATTGTAGTGCCTTTGTGCAACCAGATTGAAGCTGAAATCTCACTGCTTGAAGATGAAGACCGCAATGAGTTCCTTGAAGCACTAGGTATGGAAGAACCTGGATTAAACGTGGTTATTCGCGCAGGTTATGCTTTGCTTGGCTTGCAGACTTATTTCACGGCAGGCGTACAGGAAGTTCGTGCCTGGACTGTAAAAGTAGGTGCAACTGCTCCTCAGGCCGCAGGAGTGATCCATACAGACTTTGAAAAAGGTTTCATCCGTGCTGAATGTATTGCTTATGATGATTTCGTACAGTACAACGGCGAAGCAGGTGCCAAAGAAGCAGGTAAATGGCGTCTGGAAGGTAAAACCTATATTGTTCAAGATGGTGATGTTCTACATTTCCGTTTTAACGTGTAATTGATTTTTAAGCTTAAGTTTTTCATTGTTTTTAATTAAAACCCCTTTCGAGGGGTTTTTTATGGTGTGAAGAAAATATCTTGCACAGCAGGCTGCTACCTGGGCAAAGACTTAACATACCACAATAATAATGATAATAATTCTCATTGTACTTTATCAGATTCAGGCGTATTTTATTTCTTAGTCCAGTCCGCAACCCGGTGACACTGAGGAACAATAAAATGAGCTATGTACTTCCCCCTCTGCCCTATGCTTATGATGCACTTGAACCTCATCTTGATGCCAAAACCATGGAGATCCATCACAACCAGCATCATCAGACTTATATCAATAATATTAACGCGGGTATTACAGGTACAGAATGGGAAGATTTATCTGTTGAAACACTGGTAACAAAATTCGATCAAGTACCAGAACCTTTAAAAGACAATGTCATTAATAATGCGGGTGGTCATGCCAACCACTCTTTGTTTTGGAGCATCATGAGTCCTGAAGGCGGTGGTCATCCCCAAGGGGAAGTTGCACAAGCTATTGATACAGAACTAGGCGGTTTTGAAGCTTTTAAAAAGGCTTTGACCAAAGCTGCACTGACACGTTTCGGCAGTGGCTGGGCATGGCTAAGTGTGGCACCGGATAAAACAATCATTATTGAAAGCAGTGCGAATCAGGATTCTCCACTGATGCAGGGCAATATCCCTATTCTTGGACTGGATGTCTGGGAACATGCTTATTACTTGAAATACCAAAACCGCCGTCCTGAATATATTGCTGCTTTTATGAATATCATAAACTGGAAAGAAGTGAATCGCCGCTATCTTGAAGCCCTAAACACGCCTTAATCTGGAAGGAAGATAAAGAATGACTACTCGCCGCACCCGAATCAAACGGATTATTGGCAGCTCTCTGCTGCTTTGCGGCGTGTGGGTGATTTTGTTTGAATATCTTCCTGGATCATTGTTTTAAAAACCAAACGATCTGTCGCTTAAATGATATATCTCCAGCACAGTTAACAACACTACAATAGCAGCATATTGAATAATCAAGCTAAGGATAAATATCATGAAGGCTTTTTTACATCCGAGTGAAAACCGTGGTCATGTAAAAATGGATTGGCTGGAGTCTAAACACAGCTTCTCCTTTGGTAACTGGTATAATCCGAAATATATGGGCATTAGTGTATTACGTGTTATCAATGATGACCTGATTAATGCTCATCAGGGTTTTGGTCAGCATCCACATGACAATATGGAAATTCTGACCTGTGTTTTAAAAGGTACCATTACCCACAAAGACAGTATGGGCAATCATGGCGGAATTTCCGCTGGTGAATGGCAGCTGATGAGTGCCGGCACAGGTGTACGTCATAGTGAGATGAACCAGGGCGATGAGCAGGTGCATTTATTGCAGATCTGGATTGTGCCTAATGAGCGGAATGCCGAACCTAGCTATCAACAAATTAAATGTGATCCGCATGAGCAGCCCAACCAATGGCATTTGATTTGTGGCCCAAATGACAATGCGCCTATGCATATCCGCCAGAATACTGAAGTCAAAACTGCAGTGATTCACAAAGGGCAAAGTCTGGAGATTGAAGCAACACAGCAGGTGAATTATGTACATGTGATTTCCGGTTCAGTCCAGATTGCAGAACATACTGTAGCGGCTGGTGGTGCAATTGCCTTCATTGAAGCAAGTCAGATTAAGGCGCTGGAGGATGCTCAAGTGATCTGGTTTGATTTGCCAGAAGCCAACAACTAGCCCCTACTCGGCTCAAAGCATATGGTGAGTGATTCAGTAATCAGTCACCATATTTAAAAATGGTAAGCAGGTTTAAGTATTAAGATTTAAACTGCCTATATGGCAGTGAACACGTGCTGAGGTCGGAATATAGGACAAGTATTTTTCTAAGCTGCCTATATGGCAGTGAACTAATGGGCTCGGTGAAAGACGGTATCATTTCTTTTCTAAGCTGCCTATATGGCAGTGAACAAAACAGTTAATAGTCTAATTAGCACTTTATTTTTCTAAGCTGCCTATATGGCAGTGAACGTCAAGGATATATTGAAAATGCTGGACAGCTATTTCTAAGCTGCCTATATGGCAGTGAACCCTCAGGGCCGGTAGCAACCACAGCAGGAACTTTTCTAAGCTGCCTATATGGCAGTGAACATCAAAACCCGCACAAGAATGAAAAAGAAAAATTTCTAAGCTGCCTATATGGCAGTGAACTAATCATGGTTTAGCCTCCAATGCAGCAACTCTTTCTAAGCTGCCTATATGGCAGTGAACCAATGTCATTTGCAGCTGGAATGTTTTCAAGTTTTCTAAGCTGCCTATATGGCAGTGAACCTTGAATAATCAGCTTCCCGCCTTTTTCTGATTTTCTAAGCTGCAGCGATGCTCTGTAAATTTCTGCAATAACTGCTGTCTAAACTCTTGCTCAGTCATCTTCTCTTTGGCACAGATAAAGGCATAAGGCAGAACGACCGCATCCTTAACCAAATCCGCCACATCAAACACCAAAGCCCCACGGCGGGTTTTTCCATGCATCACCGCAAAACCATGCGGAATACCTAAAACCCAAAGTGTTGTTGCTGCGAGTCCATAGGCCAAGTAATTGCCATGATTGAGGAAATCATTGGCTAAATCCCCCTGTTCCGGATTGCGGCTAAAATCTTTTAAGCCTGTGCGTGTTGCCGCAATTTTATAAAGCTGCTTGGTCATAGCCGCTTCGGTTAACAAGAGGTCGCCGACTTTATTTAAATGCGGTATTTTCTTCTCAAAACCTGTCAGTGCCTGCTGAATATCCAGATCATCCAGATAAAAACCTTCGGCTTTTAAATCACGGTCTTTGTCCCAAACTTTTCTGATAAATTCAATCCGAGCCTGCTGAAACTGCTTGGCAACTTCTAAACGTTTTGCATCATCAAACCAGAATTGCATCCAGCCTTGCATGTATTCGGTTGGGCGATATTCACTTTGCGGTGTCATCCATTCAATTTCACAACCCATAAATAAAGGTGTGCCGCCTCCGCCACAAAACCCAACCAGAACACCTGCACTGGCCAGCATACGCATCGCGGCCTGGGTAATTGATGTTCCCGTTCCCAGCATAATGACCGTGGTATTGGCGATCGGAATATTCCAGTACTGGTTTTCATTTTTGGCTTCTGTCAAATACAGGACCCGACCATCTTTTTGCATGACCCGGGCATGTTCCAGGTAGTACACATTCGCGCGTTTGGAATGCAAGATGGCTTTAAGATCTGAAGGATTAAGTTGTTGCATTTTCTATTATTCTTAGTATCAAGTTAAGATCAATATAATGAGATTTATCAACAAATTCGAGCCTAATTTCAAGTTAGGCGACATTTTATGTCTCT
This sequence comes from Acinetobacter sp. S4397-1, assembly GCF_024129285.1. Taxonomy (NCBI): domain Bacteria; kingdom Pseudomonadati; phylum Pseudomonadota; class Gammaproteobacteria; order Moraxellales; family Moraxellaceae; genus Acinetobacter; species Acinetobacter sp. S4397-1. The sequence goes on along the minus strand of NZ_JAMXXZ010000009.1, from coordinate 62,084 downwards.
TATTCGTCTCTTATAGAAATACAGTTTTAGGCCGTCTCTTGGAATGCCTAGCTGTCTTATTCAAAAGGATTGAGCTTAATTTCATGCGAATTGCTCTATCCCCATCCTCTGCTGGATGAACTCTATTAATTAAGTTATTGGTCTTCTGCTTTATTTTTATATTAGAGTTATCTCACAAATCATTCTTTAATTAACGTAAAGGAAATTCCCTTTCCTTATACGAGTGGGTCAGACAGAGGCTCTTATACCCCCCCTCATCTTCTTGCGGAGCATGCTCTCATCCCAAAGAGAGAAGGAACTTTTAATCTCTGTTTAAACATGTAATTAGCATTATTATTTTTCGATTGAAGAAAGAGATCTACTGATCAGACATTTATATAGAATCAGAACACCTCACTCTGCCCCAACACCTCATATAGACACGTGCTTCAAAACGCCTCATTCTGCCATGATGATCATTAAAAAGTGATTCATTTTTGATAGATATCATCAACCTTTAAATGAATGTTTTAAAATTAGCTGGTTTTTTCAGTTTGATATATCACTTCATAATCATTTAAATCTAAATGTTTTAACCGCTGCTTCAATGTTTTCAATGACCATGGCCAAGCCGCAAAATTACGCCCATTGGCGTCCAGATAATAACTCTTACAACCACCTGCATTAAAAACTGTTGTTTTTAAATGTTTTTGTACCAGCTCATTATGTTCTCTGATCACCTTTGGCTTAATGTTCAGTTGACTAATTCCCTGTTGCTTAATTTTAAGCAGACCATCCACAATATAATCCAGTTGTGCTTCTGCCAAACCAATAAATGAATCATAAACCAATACATTCGGCCCCAAGATCAAAAAAGCATTCGGTACATTTTCAATGCTGGTGCCTAAATAAGCTTCTGGTGAATTATGCTTCCACAAATCATGCAAACATTCACCCTTCTCATTGCTAATCCGCTTACCAATCGGTGGATGAGAAACCTCAAAACCTGTTCCCCAAATAATGACATCGACTTCATGGCGTTCACCATTTGCAGATACCACGTGATTGCCTTCTACTTTCACCAAGCCATGTGGAATCAGCCGGGTATTTGCCTGCTGTAAAGCTGGATAATAATTATTGGCAAATAACAAACGTTTACAGCCAAGAGTAAAGTTTGGAGTTACATTTTCGCGTAGTTCAGCATCTTCAATCTGAAAACGCAGTATCAGTTTGGCCAGTTCACCCACCGGTTTTAATACCGCTGGGTTACGTAGTCCAAAATTAATTGCATTCAGTGACTGGGCCACTGTTTTCCGCCACGCTGTCTGAATGAAAGGAAATTTGGCAATCATTGCCCTGCTGAGCTCACCCAGCTCCATATCAGGTTTTGGAACCACCCACGGAGCTGTGCGCTGGAAGACATACAGTGCTTTGGCTTTGGGCTGAATCTGGGGCACAAACTGAATGGCCGAGGCACCCGTGCCAATTACTGCAATCCGCTTATCTGTCAAATCATATTCATGATTCCATTGCGCTGAATGGAACATCTCACCTTGAAAAGTGTCAAGGCCTTCAAGCTGTGGAGTTTGAGCTTCGGTAATAGGACCTGTGGCAAAAACCACGGTCCTGGACAGGTATTGGCCTTTATTGGTCTTAATCATCCACAGATGACACTGTTTATCCCATGCCGCATTTAATAGTTCAGTTCCAAATTCAATCTTGGCGCGGATCTTAAACTTTTCACTGACCTCTTCCAGATAATTCAGGATTTCAGGTTGACGTGCAAACAGATGACTCCAGTTTGCACTGGGCGCAAATGAATAAGAATATAACGCCGAGGGCACATCACAGCCACAACCTGGATAAGTGTTTTCACGCCAGGTCCCACCGACCCGGGTCGCCTTTTCAATCATCTTGTAATTGTGATAACCCGCCTGATCAAGGCGAATGGCGGTGGCAATGCCTGAAATACCTGCACCCACAATAAATGTATCGTAAATATGTGGGGTTAATGCTTTTCTTTTAGCGGTGTCTAATTTTTCTGCTTGAGCTGTCATTTTAAATGTCCCTTAACTCTGATATTGACTTGGCTATCTTGCCAAGCTTTTTATCCTGATCTCCGCACTGACTTTAGACCTGAACTATTTATATGTCAGACACGCTGCTATGTTTATTGATTTAGCTTTCAAGTGAAGAGATTTCTTATTCCGCCTCATAGCCCAGATCGCGGAAGGTATTTCCTGTCTCCTACGAAAAAGGCTGGAGATTTTTATATTTCACTTCATTAACCGGTACAAATTACCCAAAAATTTCGCATATAAATTTGGAGCCATTCGTTTCATCAACCAGAATAATTTGGCATCAAGCTGGGGAATAGTATAAAGCTGGCCTTGATCCAGACGATCCAAAGTCAGTTCCGCGACTTTATTGCTAGTGGTCAAGGCCAGATTAGTCAGGGCATAATCCATAATTCCTTTATGCGGGAGCTTGCCATTTTTAATAATATTGGTCGGCACCAGCGTCGGACAGACGACATTGACTTGGATATTAAACTTTCTCAGCTCGGCAGCCAGTGTTTCCGATAAAGCTCGCACACCGGCTTTAGTGACGTTATAGGCGGTCATTTCTGGAGCGGCGGTATAGGAGGCTGCTGAAGCGACATTAATAATGGCCCCATGTCCTAACTTTTTAAATTTAGGCACAAAATAATGACAACCATGCACCACGCCCCACAAATTTACATCAGTGACCCATTTCCAGTCGTCCAGCGTCACTTCATCAAACTTGCCACCCAAGCCGACCCCTGCATTATTAATCAGCAATGTGGTGGGGTGCTGCATTAACTGCTCGGCCTGATTCGCCAGCTGCTCGACTTGTCTGGCATTACCCACATCACATTTCACGGCAAACGCTTGGGCACCCGAGGCTGTAATCAGCGCAACAGTTTCTTCAGCAGCCTCCAGATTAATATCAGCACACACCACCATACCGCCCCGTTTGGCCAGCTCAAGGGCGAAATTACGGCCAATCCCGCTTCCAGCTCCTGTCACCACGGCAAAGGCATTCTGGCTGGGCTTGGTTTTTTTTCTAAATAATTTCATTTTTATTATCCAGCAAATATAGTCTTGAACAGAATTAGCTTAGGCAGAAGCTGCAGGTACAGGCGGTACAAATTCTTTCAAAAAATAAGGTGTCAACAATCCGGTTTCAGGATGCAATAATCGCTCTTTGTAATAGGCCAGATAGGCTGTCGTATCATGATCATTGGGATGAAAGCTCGGACGCAGATATTCCAGAATATGCACAAAGCTGCTACCAAACACGCCACGCTCACTGCCAAATAACAAGGCTGTGCTTTCTAGCACATCTTTCATATAACGCGGATTTATCAAATTGCTGGGTTTACGCACAAATGGCATGAGATAACCGCCAAGCGACACCCCGCCCAGAATGGTTAAGCTTGCCAGTAAAAAACCGGTAATTCGTAGCCAGTAATTACCTGATAATTCCAGAAACACATCATAAGCAATATCTTTATGTTCGGATTCTTCCAGCATATGCCACATCCACATGGCACGCTGTCTTTCATCCTGTGAACCCAGCAGATATGGCTCGTGCTGCATCATAAACTCGGCTAGAACCGCTGTATAGTGTTCAATTCCGGCCATTAAGGAAAGCTGTAAGGAATGGGGCAGTTTGTAGATGCCATAATCAAACACTTTTGCAGCGATGGCGCGCAGCAACTCGACGGGATAGCCATTTTCCTTTAAAACTTCATCATTAAACTGATTATGAATTTTGGAATGAATGGCCTCTTGTCCAATCAGGGAGGTAAGCCTCTGTTTCAACACCGGATCATCAATAAAATCCCGATGATGACGTGCAGTTGCAATTACCACATCTTCACCAAAAGTCAAAAAAATTGATAAGGCATGAAAATAAGAAGAGGCTAATTCTTTATTGAGGAAAAAGCGCTTATCTAGCTCTGCCGGGTTAAATTTAAAATCAAAGTGACGAATCGGAATGGGGGATTTATCGACAATATTTTGAACAATTCCCTGATATTTCGTACTTAATTTTTCTGTAAAAACGTTTCTAATAGTTTGAGTGACCATAGTTTAATCCCTATAGAGAGAATAAAAAAATCCAAAACCAGCACCGGAGTTGAAGCGTAAAATTGTTTATAAGGTTGTTTCTGCAATTTTACTGAATACCATCCTTCAAACCTCAAGCCAGATCGTGCCGCATCCTTCCTGAAAAAGTTTAAAGGGGTGCCTGAATTCCTAACAGCATAGTGCACTGATAAAATATGACCAGAACCAAACTGCCCATATCACTATGAACTTTTTTGCCAATTCTGTGGATTAACATTTGCCTTACAGATGTGGCTTAGAAACCAGCCTCTGGATTTATTTTCCATGGCACAGCAAGTGCATATTGGATGGCAATGCAGACTCTAATTCAGAGGATGGGTTTACTTACTTCCAGGGATAAAATTAAAAAGTTATTTTCAAACAAATCCTTGATTGCAAATATTAAAAAAACAGATAGCTCTACCCTGATGTACCAGTGACAGTTAAAACGATGAGGTCAATACCTCAGCATACCTAAGAGTGGTGCTACAAAATTTTAACTCGGAGATTAAAGGATTCTGAAAAACGGTTAGCTCAAGTCAAAACCTTAACAAAAATTAAATGGTAAAATATAAATTCACCTTGATCTTCGCCTATAGGACTTACGCACTATTATTTATAGATTCTCTGTGGCAGCAGATGATTTTTATCGAGAATAAATTCATCAATAAAGTTCTTGATAATTGGTCTAAATAATTTCTTCTGCCAACGATATACATTTTCAAAGATCCGCTCAAACTGGTTCTTTTGTATCTCAACATAGGCCATCAAGGCTGAGAAAATATGATTCAAAATTAGCTTGGATCGTCTTACTTGAAACTTTTCAATATGACAAACCTGTTTAATCACTCGATGATATTGTTCTATTTTCCAATGACTTGAATGTAATTCATAAAAACCATCAAAGGGCAATAAATCATCTTCATCTTGATGCACAATATAAAATCTCTGCTGTTCTTTTAACTGAGTCTTAAATAACTGTACAAAGCCAACATCTTTGAGCCAGACCACTTGACCCTAATGAAAATTCGGCAATAAACGGAGTTGAAACCATTGTCCTTTTTCAGGGGAAACCTTACGGTTACTGTCGACACCAAACATAAATCGAATACCATATTTTCTTATGGTTTTTAGATTTTCAGTCGATGAATACCAACTATCACCTGTAATGAATTGAATCTTTGCACCCCAATCGAGTACTTCGCTTAACATCTCCATAAAGTAATCATTCTTGGTTTTACTTTCTGACTTATCATAAATTCGAAAATTAATTGGAATATTTTTGCCATGTTGATCTGTCGCATACAAGGTAATGAGATTAATACCCTTGACGGATCGGTGGTGTTTACCTGACCAAAAATAGCTAACTAAGTCCATATGTTGACTATATGGCTTATCTAAAACAGTATCATCAATACTGACTATAAGTTTATTATTATCAATGTGTTGAATTGCTTCTTGATATAGATCGTGAGCTGTGTAGTCTTCACGCTCCAAAAAGCGATTTACACTGTCATGCGAGATATTATAAGTCTCGGCAAGTTGTGTGCAGCTAATAGAGTTTGGTTCTGTCATGAGAAAGCCCATATAAATGGGTAATGTACAAGTTGCTGTAGAAGCATGTTTAGTTCGTCTGATCACAGATACGTTATAAAGTAGTTTGAGACTTTTTTAAATCCGTCAATGCGTAAGTCCTAGCCTAAAACAAAAAATGGATATTAAAACAATATCCACTTTTTTAATGCTTGAACTAACCGATCAAGGCTTTTCACCTTGAGCCAAGCGCTGCTCAATCTCATTTAGCACAGCAGGCAAGTCTGCAATACTGTCAATGACATAATGCGCTCCTGAAGCATGCATTTTTGCATAAGCTTTTTCTTTTAGACTGTCCTGTTCAGACTCCGGCAGTGCCTTCCATTCTTCATAGCTCAGACCAACCTCATTGCCACTCACGGCCAAGCCTACCGTCCAGCATCCCCCATTTAAGCCCTCATGAATACCTACGACGGTATCATCCACTTTCACCACTGTTTTAATATCCAGAACATCCAGTTCAATCAAGTTTTTCCATAACATTTCTGGATACGGACGACCATGTTTCACGTCACTCGCAGTAATAATGCAATCAGGCACATAACCTTGTTGCGCTGCATCTTTTACCAACTCAGTAATCATCATGCTGGCATAACCGGTATTGCTGCCGATTTTTGCTCCACGTGCGCGAATATCTGCAAATGTTTCCAGTGCGCCCGGAATCAGCTGTGAACATTGCGGAATGGCTTTTAACTGATAAGGAATAAAGTCCTGATATAAACGGTCAATATCGGCGATGGTCACTTCTGCCCCATGTGCCTGCTTCCATGCAGCTGCCACACGCGGCATGGCTAACACAGCTGCAATATGATCGCGTTTCTCCAAACCCATCGGCGCACGTGCTTCTTCAATCGTGATTGCAACCTGATTATCTGCAAACAATGCCATGAAAGCTAAAATTGGAGCACGTGAGCCAAAATCGACTGTGGTTCCAGCCCAGTCGAAAATAACTGCTTGCAAAGTATTAGATGAAATTGTCATGAGTCTTTCCTTAAAAAAAATTAAATATAAATCAATAAAAATAAGCTAAATTATTTCTGGCAGTAGACTGAGATTGCAGCCAGTAAACGTTGAATGTCTTCCAGATAAACCTCGCCAATATTGCCAATCCGGAAACAGTTCAAATCGGTGACTTTGCCGGGATAGATGACAAAACCCGCCTGTTTTAAATTCTCATAGAGCTCCTGAAAGCTAAAATCGGCCGTATTTGGATACATAAATGTGGTAATGATTGGTGATTGTGGAATATCAGCATCAAGTACCAGTTTAAAACCAAGTTTTTGCATGCCATCCGCAAGACATTTTTGATTATTCAAATAACGCTGATAACGGGCTTCAACCCCGCCTTCCTGCTCCAGTTCCAGCAAAGCCTGATAAAATGCACGTACCACATGTGTAGGTGAAGTAAAACGCCATTTACCATCATGCTGTTCCATGGTGTTCCATTGATCGTAAAGATCCAGACTTACTGAACGCGCCTGACCTTTGCAGGCTTGTAATTGTTCACGTTTTGCCAGAATAAAACCAAAACCGGGCACCCCCTGAATACATTTATTGGCACTTGAAATTAAAAAGTCGATTTCAAGCTTTGCAATGTCCATCGGCACCCCTCCAAATGAACTCATCGCATCCACGATCCAGACTTTGCCGGCAGCTTTCACAAGACGGCCAATCTCTTCAATAGGATTGAGCAAGCCCGTCGTAGTCTCACAATGCACACAAGACACATGAGTAATACTTGAATCGCTTAATGCCTTTTCAATATCACTTAAATCGGGAACTTGAGTCTCTGGATAAGCCAGCTCAACCACCTCAATATTTAAGCAACGTGCCATCTGCACCATGCGGGCACCATAGGCCCCATTATTAATAATTAAGATTTTGCCATTTTTAGGCAGGGCTGAACCCAATACAGCTTCTACAGAAAAACTGCCACTTCCCTGCATCAGCACGGCGCTGTAAAGTTCTGTTTCTGAGGTCGCCAAAGCCACTAAGCGCTGGCGAATATCTTGCACCAGACCATTGTATTCTTTGTCCCAGGTACACCAGTCACGCTGCATTACCCGGCGCACGGCTGGAGAAGTCGACAATGGCCCAGGGGTAAGCAGTAAATATTTGTTTTCTAGTTCAACATGCGCGTTCATTCATCAATTCCTTACTGAGACTTTCACTTTAATTACAATCAATATAGCTCAATCTGGTTTAAACCAGATTACAGAATATGGTTTTTTAATACTTCTTGCATAAAACCTGCACCTGTAGTCATCCCCTTGCCTGCAATAGCACTTATCAAGTAAATATTTGGTTCCGCTTCGGTTACACAGGCCAGCTCTTGAGGATGTGTGAGGTAATAACCATTCCAGCGAGACTCAATGGCTGGAAGTTTCAAACCTATTTTTTCTTTACAGTATTTAAGAATAAATTGATTGATTTCTTCACGTTGATTAAATTGTGGTGCATCTTGAATGGCATGATATTCATGACTGTCACCTAAAATAATCTGTCCGAATTCATTTTGTTTGATCAGAATATGAATTCCGTAGTCTTTGACCAGACCTTGCTGTGATTCTTCTTTTAATGCTTGATGACTGGGGCAAATTTCAAAAGCAGGATAGCGGGAGATAGATAAACCCGAATAAATCGATGCTTTCAGATCATGCGCCAAAGGCTGAGTCAGTGCCATTTGTAAAGCACAGCGCTGCAGACCCAAGTGCTGCAAGAGTTCTGGATATAAAATTTGTGTCGTTTCTCCATGACAGATCAAGACTTTTTCTGCACGATAGTGCTGTCCTGAAGCCAGCTGGATTTCAGCATGTCCACGGTGATAATGGGTGCGTACTACACAGGCATTACAATAGATTTCAATACCCAGTTGCTTGGCATATTGCAATAAACGATGTCCTGCCAGATGTGGTTCAACCGAATAATCTTCCTGAAATATTAAGGCACCGCTGATGTTGGCGCTGTGGTCCAGGTAACCATAACGTTCAAACACTTGTGTGCGGCTCAATAGTTCGACCGGAATCTGGTAATCCGGTGCAGCTTGAGCAAACTCATTCAGCACTTGCCATTCCAAAGCGGTATTGGCCAGATATAAACCATCGCGCTGCTGAAATGAAATATCATGCTGCGCTTGAATGCGCTGATAAAACTTGCGGGTTTCGAGCGCGTATTGGCGCCATTTTGCATCTGGACGGCTTAAGGTTGACGTGCCGACCATGCCAAAGTTCCGCCGGGTTGCGCCCACGGGTTGGGCATCTTTTTCAAAAAGCTGAACTTTCAGCCCCTGTTCAGCCGCCTGAATGGCTGCTGACAGTCCTAAAATACCGGCGCCGACAATAATTAAATCTGTTTTTGCTGTGTTCATCGAAGGTTTCCATGCCTTTTCAAGTTTTTCAGGATGAAGAATCCTAAGCCTTGTTAAAAAGCGTTCAAAAAATAAGTATTCATTAAGGTTTAAAACAAATTAAAAGGATGAAAAATAGAGCTCTTTTCTCACCTAATGCTGATGCTCGCGCCAGCGCTGACTCGACTTCATCATTTTCCGGGTCAACAGCCAGTGCAACAGCTTGACTACACAGGACGTCACTAAAATCAAAATGCTCATGGCAACCGCTGCCACGGTATCCCCGGCATCATCCATATTCAGCACGGCCACCGAAGCCAAATTGGTATCCGGTGAGTAAAGGAAAATGGCCGCTGAAACCGTCGTCATGGCATTGACAAAGATATAGACCGACACATCACATAACGCAGGAAAGGTTAAAGGCAAATAGACTTTGTAAAACATTTTCCAATTTGAGGCTCCCAGACTTTGCGCAGCATGATCCAGTTGGGTCGGAATCTGTTTAATGGCATTGCTCAAGGTTAAATGCGGCACGGTGTAGTAATGGATAATGGTCGAAATCACTAATAAGGTTAATGAACCATATAGCACCGACATGGGATTTTCAGGCTGATTAAAAAACAGGATATAGGCTATTCCGAGTACCAGCCCGGGTACGGCCAATGGTAATAAAACCAGCATCTGCACATAATTTTTAATCACACGATGGGCTTTAAAACGCTCGGTAAATAAAGCAATGATGAAAATCAGTGCCGTACCGGCCAGTGTGCTCCAAAGTGCCAGCTGAATGGAGTTGAAATAACTGGACCAGCCACCGCCATCCACGTAGTCGAAGCGGTAATGGTTTAGCGTCAGCGAAAGATCGTAGGGCCAATAGCGGATAAAAGAAGCCAAGATTGCAGTGACCACAATTAATAAAATACTGCCTGCAATCACGCTGCAAAATATGGTCAGCAGCTTTTCCAGACGCGGATTGTTCTTGATACGATAAGGCTGGATCTGGAAGCTCTGAAAGCGCGCCTGACGACGGCTTTGATAGCGGTCAAAAATAAAGGCCATCACAGCAGGACAAAGCAGCAGAATAGAAATTACTGCCCCCATATTCATATTTTGCTGGCCAATAATTTGCTTATAAACATCCAAAGCCATCATATTGAACGAGCCACCAATTACCTTGGGAATACCAAAATCGGTAATCACATAAGTAAATGCCACCAGACAGGCACTGACCAGTCCGTAACGAATGGCAGGTAAAGTGACCGCCCAATGCGTCTGCCAACTGTTTTTACCTAAAACGTGAGAAGCTTCAATTAAACGCTGGTCAATATTGCGAAAGGAGGCCATCATCAGCATAACCATGGCAGGAAACAGCCAGAAACAGTAACTGATGAGAATGCCCAAAGGCCCATAAATTTGCACATCTCCCAGCAGACCTTTGAACACCCCCTGCTGTCCGAACAGATAGACCAGAGCCAATGAAGGTAAGAGCGAGGGAGCTAAAATCGGCAAAAATGCCACGGTTTTAAAAAATGCCTTGCCTTGCATATGCGTGTTGGTCAAGGCAAATGCATAGATACTGGCCAAACTCACTGTCACCAGCATCGCCGTACAGGCAATCCAGACGGAGTTGAAGATGGAGGACAACAGAGCTGGATTGGAAAAATAGGCTATAAAATTTTGCAGGCCGACAAACTTCTGATTTTCATCCAAAAATGCGCTTTGCAATAATAATAACAGCGGTACAATGAGGCTTAGGGTCAGTACCATTGCTGCAACGAACAGCACTGCACTAGAACGTAATGAATACAATGAAGGTTTGGATTTTTTACTGCTTAAAATGGCTTCTGCGGTTGACTGATTTAACATCTGGCTATTCCTTGCAAGTCAAACACATGTAAAGTCTGAGTCGGGATTTGTAGCCACATGTCATCTGCTAAATTCATGAGTTGCTGATTTTCAATATCAATTTGCAATTGGACTGGCGCAGCCTGTGGGTCATTTTGTTTCAACTCACAAAACAGGCGACGCTTCGCGCCAAGAAATTCCATATTTAAAATACGGACAGCTAAACTAAACTGTCCTTTACGCTCTTCTGGTTTTAGAGCCAATTCAATATTTTCTGGTCTAAATGCAATCTCGAGTTGCTCGCCTGCCCTAAAATTTATGCTTGGATGATCCAACTCATATTGCCCGGCAATCTTTAAACTATGGGTTGAAATTGCTGTGGCCTGAATAAAGTTCATGGTGCCGATAAATTGCGCGACAAAACGGGTTTGTGGCTTATAGTAAATATTGTGCGGAGTATCCAGCTGTTCAATCAGGCCTTTATTCATCACCGCAACACGATCGGAAATACTTAAAGCTTCTTCCTGATCATGAGTGACCATAATTGCAGGTAAATTCAGTTGCTGTTGAATGGCACGGATTTTCTGACGCAGATTTAAACGCACCAAAGCATCCAAGGCAGACAACGGTTCATCCAGCAACAAAATATCGGGTTTCGGGGCAATGGCCCGTGCTAGTGCAACACGCTGCTGCTGCCCACCCGACAATTGGTTTGGATATTTATCACTAATCTCCGGCAGTTCAATCAGCTGTAATAACTCAGTAATGCGTGTTTGGATTTGTGCCGCTGTCCATTGTTTTTTATGCAGGCCAAAAGCAATGTTTTCTGCAACAGTCAAGTTTGGAAACAAAGCATAGTTTTGAAACACAATCCCGCATTTGCGTCTGGCGGTATTCAGGTGAGTAATATCAACATGCTGTTTAATAATCCGGCCATAATCGGGCTGTTCCAGACCTGCAATAATACGCAGCAATGTGGTTTTTCCGCAGCCTGAGGGGCCTAAAAAGCTGACAAACTCCCCCGCTTTTAAATCTAAATTGATATGTTCCAATACTTTTGTGTGGGCAAAAGATTTTTGAATATCTACAGCTTCGAGTACCACTTTCGCATTGGCAGTTGGATAGTTTTTTAAAGTTGACAGTAGATGTCCCGCTGACAACTTTTCCCCTGTTGGAGGCAGAGAGTTTTGTAAATAAGTTGGAATTTGCATACTGTACCTAATTCTAATTTCATTTATTTAAATGACATTTCTTCAATTTCAGTAGAAGCACTATTGTCTTTTTTCTATCTCACCCGGAATCCTGATGCAGGAATTGCCGGGAAGAATCGCTACCGGAGAAATGGCTAATTCATCTAATTTCTAATTTACTTCTCGAACTGTGCTGACCATTTTTTTAAAATTGTGTCGCGCTGCGCTGCCGCCCAGTAAAAATCATTTTTCACCAGTTTTTCTGGCAGATCTTTGGGAAAATCGGTATTGCTACTTTGGACATGTTGATGGGCAACCATGGAAAAATTTTGCGCATACGCCTGATTCGCGGCCTGACTGACAGTCCAATCAATAAATTTCTGTGCGCTGCTCAATTTCTTGGTGCCTTTTACAATCGCAGAGGCTTCCATGTCCCAACCCAAACCTTCTTTGGGATAAATCACCTCTAACGGCGCACCACGGGATTTGAGTTTAAAGCCCGGGTAACCGAATGAAATGCCAATCACGGTTTCACCTTGTGCCGCCATTTTGCAAGGCTTGGAACCAGAGTGAACATATTGAGAAATATTTTTGTCCAATGCCTGCATATAAGACCAGGCTTGCTTTTCACCAAAAATCTGCATCCATGCCGTGACATCCAAATAACCTGTACCACTCGAAGCCGGGTTTGGCATCACAATCATATTTTTATAAATCGGTTTACTGAGATCTTGCCAGGTTTGCGGCATCGGGAGATTTTTCTTTTTTAACTCGACTCGATTAACACATACTGCCGATTCCCAGGCCGTCATGCCTGTCCAGGTCGGAATTTCTTTTTGACTATAAAACTCAGGCTTTAACTGTTCAACATTTTGCGGCCGATACGGCTGTAGCATCTGCTGTTTTTCCATCACCAATAAACTGGTCAAGGCCAGGCCCATCACTACATCTGCTTGCGGATTTTTTTGTTCTGCCAGCAGTTTTGCAGTAATGACACCGGTAGAATCACGGACCCATTTTACTTTTAATTCAGGATGCGCTTTGCGTAGTTCCCATTGATAACGTTTGAGCTGATCGGCTTCTACGGCGGTATAAACCGTAATTTGTTCAGCATCTGGTGAAACTGAACTGGTGGTACATCCTGATATCAAATAAGCCGTACCAAGGCTCAGGACACATAAACCAATCTTTTTTTTACACTGTTTTAAATACTGACTCATCTGCCATTCCTAGTGAATGCGGCTTCTTGATAATCAGTATTTCAGCAAATATTTATGACAGCTTAATTAATCTGGTTTAAACCAGATTGGTTTTTTGTTTTAATTAAGGCCAAGTTATCAATGATAACTAGATCATTGTTGAAATAAGTTCGCTTTTCAACCCGCTCTAAGTTGAAGCTTCAAAATGTAAATCCAGTACATCATGGAGCCAATATTCCTGATCGACATCAGTAATGATGCCGTTTTGATCACGATTGGTTCGACAAATATATAATCCCATGCTTCCTACATTCACATGTAGGGCCTTAGCCTGTTGTTCAGCAAAAGCAGTTGGATAAAGATGGATATGTGCTCGCGTAAGCTGTCGCTGATATTTTTCAGCCATTAGCACAGTGATTGAGTTTTCCAAGTTCTGTGCTAAAAATTCTGGAAAAAGTGTTGCGTTTACTCGGATATGCTCAACCACAGCAGGACGGCCATTAATTGTGCGTCGACGCCAAATTGAATAGATTTGATCTCCAACATTCAGATTTAAATGTTTTGCATCCCATTGAGTTGCAGATACCAGCTCTGCTGAAATAAGCTCTGTGGCGGGAATACTTCCTTGCTCTTGCACATATTGATTAAAGCTTTTGGTAGATTGCGGCCGATAGGCAATGCGGGGGGCACGCACAAACCAGCCGCGACGGTCTAAACGATAAATTAAACCATCCATTTCAAGTGCTAAAAGTGCTTCTCTGACCGCAACACGTGTTGTTGAAAACTGCTCCGATAGTAAGCGCTCAGAGGCTAATTTTGTATTACTGCTTAATTGGCCCGACTCAATTTCATGGGCAATTGCATCTCTTATCGCTATATATTTAGGAATACGCTGGGAAGTTGTAGCCAAATCAGACATAAAGGTAAATTTTAAAAAAACTTAAACTACTATACTAAATTTTTAATTTCAAAGTGATGAAAATCACTAATAACTCGTATTCTGCTTAGGCCACTCATTCCATTAATTAAAGAGTTGACTTTGATTCAGCATACATAAAAAAACAGGCTTCTGAATAGAAAATTCTCTTTTATATAGATGGTTATGCTTATTAAATTTTTTCTATTGAGCAGGTCGTATTCTCAAATGCAAATTGCGGTGTTTTAAAAATCCTCCATACTTATAGAGGCCTTCGAATTTCTAAAAGTCATCAATTATGCAAAAAAACATAGGAAATCAAACAAGCTGGCTGAAGGGATAAACTACTCGGTAAGCTCTTAATGAGTATCAGCCACTTTTTTCAGGTTCATTTATTTTCCACAATTCAGATAAATAAAGAGATTGAGATGATGACCTTCATTTAAAATCTCCAAGACAGCCTTCAAATATCCAAGTTCCACAGTCATTTCTTTAGCTTTCGCACGAGCAATACAAATCATCATATTTTATCGTGATGCTTTTTCATCCCTATCAAGCTAGTAGTCAAAGTGTTCAGCTTGCAAAATCGGAGTTTCACAAGTACCACAGGTTGATACTGTCATTGATACGTGTCATTAGCTTCATTATTACCGTGATAAATATATGCTTTGGGCACAGTTTACCTTAAGCTCACCTAAATAAGCAGCCGCCAATCTTCCATTTATGTATCCAACAAAGTATGCAACTAAAAATACGCCCAAAAAAAAGACCCTTGATGATCAAGGGTCTTTTAGATATTTGGCGGAAGCGGTGAGATTCGAACTCACGGAGGACTCACACCCTCGTCGGTTTTCAAGACCGGTGCATTAAACCGCTCTGCCACGCTTCCATGGCCGTCATCATACGAATCTTTCAGCCAGCTGACAAGTGAAAAGTACAATGAATGCAATCAACTGCATATAGTTTCATCAACTCTTACAATTTAGCTGCCAATTCTGCACCCTCACGGATTGCACGTTTAGCATCCAGCTCAGCCGCAAGCTTGGCCCCACCAATAATATGATAATTGGCCAGCGTATGTTGACCTTCGGCTGGCATTAATGCTTTGACCGATTCCTGGCCTGCACAGACCACCACACTATCTACACGCAGTAACTGGTCATGACCATCAACTTCAATCCATAAGCCTTCATCCGTAACTGCTTTATACTGCACTCCCCGCAGCATGCGTACACCGTGTTTCTTTAATTGTGCACGGTGTACCCAGCCGGAAGTTTTCCCCAGACCTGCGCCAAGAGCAGTGGTTTTACGTTGCAGCAAATAAATTTCCCGGACTGGCGGTTCTACTTCAGCAGGCTGCATTCCGCCTTCGCTGATATAGTTTGGATTCGGATCGACTCCCCATTCACGCTTCCAGTCTTCCAGCGGTTGTGGCTGAGGCTGATGCGGGGGTTTTAACAAAAATTCTGAAACATCAAAGCCGATCCCACCTGCCCCAATCACTGCAACCCGATCACCTACCGGTGTACCACGCAAAACTTCTGCATAAGACAGCACTTGTGGCGCCTCACTACCCGGAATTTTCAACTCACGCGGAATCACCCCTGTGGCAATAATGACTTCATCAAAGCCTTCGCGTTCCAGCTGTTCTTGATTGACCCGGGTATTCAGACGAACATCCACCCCATTTTTTTCCAGCTGCACCTTGAAATAGCGGATCGTTTCATGGAACTCTTCTTTGCCTGGTATGACTTTGGCCAGGTTAAACTGCCCGCCAACTTCATCACTTGCTTCAAATAAAGTCACCTCATGGCCACGAC
Organism: Acinetobacter sp. S4397-1; assembly: GCF_024129285.1. NCBI lineage: Bacteria > Pseudomonadati > Pseudomonadota > Gammaproteobacteria > Moraxellales > Moraxellaceae > Acinetobacter > Acinetobacter sp. S4397-1. Next base: position 46,063 of record NZ_JAMXXZ010000009.1, on the reverse strand, counting down.
TGGCAGCAACGCTCGCTGCCGACATGCCGGCCACACCTCCACCAACGACGGCGATACTTTTCGGCTTTTTGGTTTTTACATATACCAGTTCAGTTTCGTAGGCGGCGCGCGGATTGACCAGACAAGTTGCCCGTTTATTTTTAAAAGTATGATCCAGACAGGCCTGGTTGCAGGCAATGCACGTGTTGATTTCATCGACCCGATTGGTTGCCGTTTTATTGACCCAGAAAGCATCTGCCAATAATGGTCGTGCCATTTGAATCATATCAGCCTGACCAGAGGCCAAAATCGCTTCTGCTGTATCCGGCATGTTAATCCGGTTCGATGCAATTACCGGGACGGTGACATGCTTTTTAACTTCTGCGGTGTAATCAACAAAAGCTGCTCGCGGCACAGAAGTTACAATGGTAGGAATACGTGCCTCATGCCAGCCAATTCCGGTATTTAGCAAGGTAATACCGGTTTTTTCCAGGGCCTGAGCCACCGTAATCACTTCCTGCATGGTGTTACCGTCATGCACCAGGTCCAGCAAGGACAAGCGGAAGCAGATAATAAATTTCTCACCCACTTCTGCACGGATGGCTTTGACAATTTCTAACGCAAAACGCATCCGGTTTTCAATCGACCCGCCCCAGCGGTCAGTACGCTGGTTCACATGCCGGCTAAGAAACTGGTTTAGTAAATAGCCTTCAGAACCCATAATTTCGACCCCGTCATAGCCTGCTTTTTTGGCCAGACTGGCAGTTTTGGCATAGTCCTGAATAGTTTCCAGAATCTGTTTTTCAGACATCTGGCGAGGTTTAAAAGGTGAAATCGGTGACTTGATCGGGCTGGCTGAAACCACAAAAGGCTGATAGCCATAACGGCCCGCATGCAGAATCTGTAAAAGAATTTTGGCGCCATGTTTATGGACGGCATGCGTGACCAGACGGTGTGGAGCAATATCTCCCAGTGTATTCATAGTTCCGCCGGCAGGCAGTAACCAGCCCTGACGGTTAGGTGAAATCCCGCCAGTAATTAATAGCCCCACGCCACCTTTGGCACGCTCACCAAAATAGGCAGCCAGTTTCGGATAATTATAAAAACGGTCTTCCAGCCCTGTATGCATTGAACCCATTACCACCCGATTTTTAATCGTCGTAAACCCCAAATGTAATGGTTTTAAAATATTTGCATAACGCGTATTGGTCATAAGATCTTCCTGTTTTTATTTAGCCCAAGCCTATTCCTCTTACTTTAACTGATTTCACACGGCTTTTTATGACTATCAGGTCTGCTTTCTCAGGCATAAATCCCAATCTGTGTCGTCATGCTGCATCTGGCTTTTTCAATTACTGTTGCCATTGCCGTGCGCTTGCTTTCCACAAGGCAATCACGCCTAAAACTGTACCGATTGGAAAACTGAATAGCATCAGAGTGGCCATGATTCTGGACAGTGTCCGACCACCGCGATTGCCCTGTTTGACCTTAAGCGATGCCTGAATATTCAAGTAAATCATCAACGCCAGCAATAACAGGATAAATCCTAAGCTCATAACTGAAATTGTCGACTGCTGATATTCCAGATAGCCGAATACAATCGTAGTAAACACCAGCAGACCGGCATAAATACCATGGATCAAGGCCAGGGTTTCATTTTTGGGTTTAGGATTCAGGTTGGGTAAAGGGGGAATACGTGTCGTCATTTTGGGTGCCTCAGCGAATCACTTTTTATCTATTAATGATGAATATAGCGAATATTGCTGATATTCAGCAGTATTTTCAAAAAAACAAGCGTATTTGAAGTGATTTCAGACTATTGATTTCAAATTTTAAACCGAGTTTTCCTTTTCTAAAGCACACCTAAATAAAATAATGATACAATTGATACAATATATGTTTTTTTCAGGCCACCACTTCTGGCGTGCCTATTTCATATCATTAGGATGAACAATGTCTGATAATGCAACTATCTTGCAGAATGTCCCAGTAGGTAAAAAAGTTGGTATTGCCTTTTCTGGTGGTCTAGATACTTCTGCAGCTCTTTTGTGGATGAAACAAAAAGGCGCTGAGCCTTATGCTTACACAGCAAACCTGGGTCAGCCTGATGAAGACGATTACGATGCAATTCCCCAAAAAGCTAAAGCTTATGGCGCTGTAAAAGCACGTTTGATCGACTGCCGTCTACAACTTGCATTAGAAGGTATTGCAGCCATTCAATGTGGTGCATTCCATATTTCTACAGGTGGCGTTCCTTATTTTAATACCACGCCACTTGGCCGTGCAGTAACAGGTACGATGCTTGTAACTGCTATGAAAGAAGATGATGTCAACATCTGGGGTGATGGTTCGACCTATAAAGGAAACGACATCGAACGTTTCTACCGCTATGGTCTGTTGACCAACCCGGCACTCAAGATTTACAAACCTTGGTTAGACCAGACGTTTATTGACGAACTAGGTGGCCGTGCAGAAATGTCACAGTTCCTGATCGACAATGGCTTTGACTACAAAATGTCAAAAGAAAAAGCTTACTCAACTGACTCAAATATGTTGGGTGCAACTCACGAAGCCAAAGATCTTGAATACCTGGACGCTGGTATTAAAATCGTTGAGCCAATCATGGGGGTAGCTTTCTGGAAAGAAGATGTTGAGGTTACGCCTGAAGAAGTATCGATTACTTTTGAAGAAGGCTTCCCGGTTGCCATCAACGGTCAACGTATCGAAGATCCGGTGGAGTTCATTCTTGAAGCGAACCGTATCGGTGGCCGTCATGGTCTAGGTATGTCAGACCAGATCGAAAACCGTATCATCGAAGCGAAATCTCGTGGTATCTACGAAGCTCCGGGTATGGCGCTGCTTCACATCGCTTATGAACGTCTGGTAACAGGTATCCATAACGAAGATACGATTGAACAATATCGTATCAACGGTTTACGTTTAGGCCGTCTACTTTACCAAGGTCGCTGGTTCGATTCTCAAGCCTTAATGCTGCGTGAAACTGCACAGCGTTGGGTCGCAAAAGCAGTCACAGGTACTGTAACGCTTGAGCTACGCCGTGGTAATGACTACACCATTATGAACACTGAATCTCCAAACCTGACTTATGAAGCTGAGCGTTTGACCATGGAGAAAGCTGATTCAATGTTCTCTCCTATGGATCGTATCGGTCAATTGACCATGCGTAACCTGGACATCACTGACACTCGTGCAAAATTAGGCATCTATACAGATTCTGGTCTGTTATCTGTAGGTACAGGTTCTGCTGTTCCTCAACTTAAAGACAAAAACTAAGTCCTTGGGATGAACTCCTTTAAGTTGTAAAACTGCTTTTAATGAGCAATGCCAGTCAGTTAAACATTGACTGGCATTTTTTTATGCTTCATCAACGGCCTAGAAAAACAATAAATAATTTTTAAAGCAACTCTCAGCTATTGGACAAATTTAATTCTAATATTTTGCTGCAAGCCTGCCTTCTTTGCTTTTGAAAGCGCAGAGAGGATTAAATATATACAGTCAGCAAGAAAAGCTTTTCATTTGTCTCTCGCATTCCTGCCTTAAACATCTGCCCTTTTCACTTTCATACATTAAGGCAAGCATTTTAATTTAAAATTAATGACTTATCTTGAAAAAATTGAGCAGCATTTATTTTAAGAGTTCACCATGCCTGCATTTACTGAACGAATCGACTGATAATAAATCTGGTTACGTCCCAACTGCTTGGCCCGATACAGTGCCTGATCGGCAATCTGCAATAAACTGTCCTTATCAAGATTTTCTTCACTACGATAGACCGTGATGCCTAAGCTGATCGTAATCTGATCAGAGATATGAGATTTTTCATGAGGAATTCGCAGTCGATCAATCGCTTTAAAAATGTTGGAAGCCACTGCATAGGCCCCGTGTGCATCAGTTTCCGGCAGCAGCACCACAAACTCTTCACCGCCATAACGCGCGACAAAGTCCATGTGCCGAATCGCATTTTTAATGGTTAAGGCAATACTGGAAATGACATCATCACCTTTTTGGTGCCCATAATAATCATTATAATTTTTAAAAAAATCCACGTCGATAAACAGAATGGCTAAAGCACTTTCATTACACTGTGCCTGCCTGAAAAAAACATCCAGGGTTTCATCCAGAGTTCGACGATTAGAAATTTTAGTCAGCTCGTCCTGCTGACTTAGATGCAACAGCTCGGTGGTGTGAATACGCTGGATTTTTTCACTGATTTTGGCACGCCTACTGTATAAAAATATCATTCTTTCGCGTGCAAAAATCATATGACTAATTACATAACCCAGCAAACAACTTCCCACCAAAATCCGGCCAAATACCAGCGGATTAAACACCACTGCCATGCTGAGCAGCAGCAGGATCGTAGTGAGCGCTGCCATTAAGCCGGTGATCAGCATCTGCACAGGTTTAATCCCGGTGAGGATATAGCCCAGAATATAAATGATCGTCATGATCGCCATTGACTGATGTTGTAAGCTCTCGGCCTGCATAGACATGTTGATATAAGAAATAGACACCAGCAACCAGAACACCAATATCATTGAGGCTTGCGAAAAAAAGCGTTTCAGTTTGGGGAGCGACGCGGCCAGATAGAAGAGTACCAGAGAGATTGCACCATTTAGCAAGCCTAACAGGCAGAGTATGAAATCATGCAAAAAATACTGGGGATCAGCAATCCAGTAATCGGTGGGAATCATGATCAGCAAAAAAATGAAATAGCTCAACACGCCTCCCCAGACGTATTTTTCCACATGCTTGCGTGCACGTTCCAAATGTTTGCTGCAAAACTCCTGCTCCAGACTTTTCGGAAATATTGAGCCGATACGCTGACTTTGGCTTGCAATAAGCTGTTCTATTTTTTCTTTGTCGTTCTGCAATTTTGCAAGATTGTACTTGTAGTCCATTGCCAAGTATTTATGTAATTTTTTTATTAATTACAAAATAACATACTTTTATAAATTAATTTATAGCGCTCATTTATTTTATATCCCTTTCTCGTTACCATTTTTGCTATAGATGGATTATCATTTGTTTTATTTCTCCGATTGAATTCACCTTGGATACGATTACGATTCTCCAGCCAGACGACTGGCATGCTCATCTGCGTGATGGCTTAGCACTACAACGCACCGTTCCTGATTTAGCCAAACAGTTTTCCCGTGCGATCTGTATGCCGAATCTTGTTCCACCAGTTAAAACGGTGGAAGAAGCCCTCAGCTACCGTGAGCGCATTATGGCGCACGTACCGGAAGGCTGTGATTTTGATCCCCGTATGGTGCTGTATTTCACTGACAATACTTTGCCAAGCGAAGTCCAAAAGATTAAAAACTCTGCCTATGTCAATGCCATCAAGCTCTACCCTGCTGGTGCAACCACCAACTCGGATAGCGGCGTGAGTGACATCAGCAAAGTCTATGCCGTCATTGAACAGCTGGAAGAGCACCAGGTGCCCTTACTTCTACATGGTGAAGTCACCCAGCATCATGTGGATATTTTTGACCGTGAAAAACGTTTTCTGGACGAGGTTCTGGCACCTTTGCTAAGACAGTTTCCGAAACTGAAACTGGTCCTTGAGCATATCACCACCAGTGAAGCGGCGAACTTTGTACTGGAACAGGATCGCAATGTAGCGGCCACCATTACTCCACAGCATCTGTTGTTTAACCGCAATGATATGCTGGTCGGGGGGGTGAAACCGCACTTCTACTGTTTGCCAATTTTAAAACGTCAAACGCATCAGCAGACTCTGCTGGAAGTGGCCACTAGTGGTAACCCTAAATTCTTCCTGGGCACGGACAGTGCGCCGCACTCCAAGAATGCCAAAGAAAATGCTTGTGGCTGTGCGGGTTGCTATAGCGCACCGACGGCAATCGAGCTGTATGCCCAAGCCTTTGATCAGGTCGGGAAGATTGAACGTCTGGAAGGCTTTGCCAGCCACTTTGGAGCAGATTTCTACGGTCTGCCACGCAATACCAATACGATTACACTGGTCAAAGAAGACCAGGTGATTCCTGAAAGTCTAGACTACTTGGATGGTGAACAGATTATTCCGCTTTATGCCGGGAAGACCATCCAATGGAGAAAAATGTGACAATTGAAACTCTTCCAGTCATTGGTCAGCGTTTCCGTGGATTTTTACCTGTTGTTGTCGATGTTGAAACAGCAGGTTTTAATGCACAGACTGATGCCCTGTTAGAAATCGCAGCCATTCCGATTGTATATAATGAAGATGGCCAGTTTATGCCAGGTGAAGCTTTTCATGCCCATATCAATCCTTTTGAAGGCGCCAACCTAGATCGCCGCTCTCTGGAGTTTATTGGAATTGATCCCTCCAATCCCATGCGGATCGCCATGGCTGAAGATGAAAAAACTGCATTAAAGCGTATTTTCAAATCAGTCAATGAGGTACGTCGTCAGCAGAACTGCACCCATGCAGTTTTGGTCGGACACAATGCGCATTTCGACTTAGGCTTTGTACAGGCCGCGATTGCCCGTACCGGAACCAAAAACCAGAACCCATTTCACAGTTTTTCTGTCTTTGATACTGTGACCTTAAGCGCGGTGATGTTCGGTCAGACCGTACTGGCAAAATCCTGTATTCAGGCTGGAATTGAGTTTGATGGCAAAGAAGCTCATTCTGCATTATACGATACGCAAAAGACGGCTGAACTGTTTTGCTATATTTTAAACAAACTCGCACCTCACCTGCTTGACACTTGGGTGGCGGATCAATAAGATACCGCCATCTTCTAAACGTCCCTATCGTCTAGAGGCCTAGGACATCGCCCTTTCACGGCGGTAACCGGGGTTCGAATCCCCGTAGGGACGCCATCTTCTGTTTTCAAAATCATGGTTGCACTTTATCTGAGAAGCCCAGCTGTACTCGTACCTGCTTAACTGCCTTTTTGAGTCTGCTTCAGCTATAATTCATCCAGTTCCCTATTTTATATTGTCGTCATGTTAAAAAAGATCTTACTGGTTCTGATGATTCTGGCTCCTTCGGCTTTGTACCTGTACATGGTCTCCGGTGATGATACTGCAACAACCCAGTCAGAGCCGGCTCCTTCTTCCGCTAAACCGACAGAACAACCGCGCTACTCAACTCCAGACCACTAAAATGAGTGGTCTTTTCACCTATTTCTTAAATAAAAGCAATTAATTTATAAAAAATTCCAATTTATGTGAAATTTCATTCAATTAAAACTAGAATAGTCTTTTTCAAGTACATTTCCCAATTCATTTATGCAACCTGCTTCTCCTCCTTCACAGCAGTCCCCTGTTGATGAGGGACATACCCCTTCTTTAAAACGTGCCATGGGCACCCGTCATCTGATTATGCTTTCCCTTGGGGGAGCCATTGGCACTGGCCTGTTCATGGGCTCAGGTGAAGTCATCTCTCAGGCAGGTCCTTTAGGGGCAGTGCTGGCTTATATTGTCGGGGGCCTGATTGCCTATATGGTCATGCTATGCCTGGGTGAGCTGGCTGTACATTTGCCAGTATCCGGTTCATTCGGTGCTTTTGCTACAAATTATATTGGTCCGGGTACAGGCTATATGGTGTCCTGGATGTACTGGCTCGGCTGGTCTGCAACTCTCGGGACTGAATTTACCGCTGCTGCCATTCTTATGCAGGAATGGTTCCCTCAGACGTCTATCTGGTTATGGACACTGATCTTTGCTGCTGGCGTGCTGATCTCCAACCTCAGCTCAACCCGTACTTTTGCAGAGTCTGAATTCTGGCTGTCGCTGGTGAAAGTGGCCACCGTCCTGATCTTCATTATTCTGGGCTTTGGCTGTATCTTTGGTTTTATTCCTTTTCAGGGCTATGAATCTGCCCCCCTCTTCGGCAATCTGACCGAACATGGCTGGCTACCCAATGGCTTGATTCCACTGTTTACCACCCTGCTCATCGTGAACTTCGCCTTTAACGGCACAGAAATGATCGGGATTGCCGCCGGTGAAACAGAAAATCCTGAGAAAAATGTGCCAAAGGCCATTCATGCAGCGGTCTGGCGCCTGATCATTTTCTTTGTCGGCACCATTATCGTCATCAGTTCTTTACTGACCTACACTGACGCTGGTTTACAGGTGGGCGGAGATGGTGGCTTGAGTAGCAGTCCTTTCGTCTCGGTATTTACCCAGATGGGGATTCCATATGCTGAGGACTTTATCCGCTTTGTGATCATTACCGCACTGTTATCTACAGCCAACTCTGGCCTGTATGCCGCTTCGCGCATGATGTGGGCGCTGTCTTCACAAAATCAGCTGCCGCGGGTATTTGCCAAGGTCAGCAAGTCCGGCGTGCCTTATATTGCGGTTTGGGTGACCATGATTGGCGGCTTACCTGGCTTATTGTCTGAACAGTTCGAAGCCGATGTTATCTTTAAAAACCTGCTCGGTGTAGCGGCCTTTACCATGGTAATTGTATGGATGAGTATCTGCTGGAGCCAATTTAATTTCCGTCGTCAGTGGCTCAAACAGGGCCGCAGTGTATCCGAGCTTAAATTCCGCACTCCGTGGTTCCCGCTGGTACCGATTCTCGGCTTTATTGCCTGTACTGCGACCGGCCTGAGTATGGCAGCAGATCCTGAAATGCTGTCGGGCTTTATCGGCTGTCTGTTATTTATGGCTGCCTGCTATGCCAGCTATTACTGGCTATACCATCCAAAATCTTAGGTTCTACACTAAAAAACTCCTAGCATTGCTGCAATAAGCCCAATTTTTATTGGGTTTATGCGAGGGCCTGTTGACCCTTCATGGATGTTTGCGACCACGCAATCCATTTATGAAATATCAACAGACCCTCTATTCAGAGTTAAAAATCACCTAAACTCTCCTATTCCAATAAAATTGTCTTCTGTTTTGCTTAATGTTTAAACTATTAAATAAGTTTTCATAAAAAGCCTTTTGACAAATTTAAGCTGAGTCCTTAATATACGCATCACCTCGCAACGTCCCTATCGTCTAGAGGCCTAGGACATCGCCCTTTCACGGCGGTAACCGGGGTTCGAATCCCCGTAGGGACGCCATCTATTGATCACATCTGATCAAGCCTTAGACACAATCCATATTAATACATTGCAGATTTGTAGTTTTTCACTACAATAACCCGCTTTACTTCTCTGGTTTTTTTGACTCCTATGCATTCATCTCCGAATGATGCTACGCATCAGGGCAATTCTGCGCCTTTAAAACGCGCTATGAGTACTCGACATCTGGTCATGATTTCGCTTGGCGGCGCAATTGGAACAGGCCTGTTTTTAGGTTCGGGTGAAGTCATTGCACAAACGGGGCCAATAGGTGCCATTCTTGCTTATTTCCTCGGCGGGATCATCGCTTATATGGTGATGCTCTGTCTGGGTGAGCTTGCAGTTCATATGCCTGATTCAGGTTCTTTTGGCGCCTATGCCAAACGCTATATTGGACCAGGAACAGGCTATACCATTACCTGGCTCTACTGGCTGACCTGGTCGGTGACCCTGGGAACTGAATTTACCGCTGCCGCCTTGCTGATGCAGGAATGGCTTCCGGACAGTTCCATGTGGATGTGGACGCTGGTCTTTGGCGCGCTGGTCTTCACGCTGAATATGATTTCGACCCGCTGGTTTGCCGAATCCGAATTCTGGCTGGCGCTGGTAAAAGTCGTCACCGTCATTGCCTTTATCCTGCTCGGTTTATTGGCCATTTTCGGGGTTCTGGATTATCAAGGCCAAGAAACAGCACCGCTGTTCAGTAACCTGACCGCCCAAGGCTGGTTCCCTGAGGGACTGTTCCCGATTTTCACCACCATGCTGATTGTGAACTTTGCTTTCTCGGGCACCGAACTGATTGGGGTCGCAGCAGGTGAAACCAAAGACCCGGCCAAGAACGTGCCAAAAGCCATCAATACCGCAATTTTCCGCCTGCTGATTTTCTTTGTGGGTACGATTGTGGTGGTAACTTCACTTCTGCCCCATCAAGAAGCAGGACTGGCCGTTGAAGGCGTGAGTAACAGTCCGTTTGTAACCGTATTCCAGCATATCGGTATTCCCTATGCAGAAGATATTATTCGCTTTGTTATTATCACCGCACTATTGTCGGCAGCCAACTCTGGCCTATTTGCCGCGTCGCGCATGATGTGGTCACTGTCCTATAGCAAACAGTTGCCCGCTGTCTTTTCACGCGTGAATGCCAAAGGAATTCCTTATATCGCAGTCATTGTGACAATGATTGGCGCAATGCCGGGCCTATTGTCAGAACAGTTTGCACCGGAAACTATTTTTACCAACTTGTTGGGTATCGCAGCATTTACCATGGTCGTGGTCTGGATGAGTATCTGCTTGAGCCAGTTCAATTTCCGCCGCCAATGGTATAAGGATGGTCATAGTGTCAAAGAACTGGGCTTTGCAGCTCCACTGTTCCCGATTGTACCGATTTTAGGCTTCCTGTTCTGCCTGATCACCTGTATCAGCATGGTCTTTGATCCGAGCATGCGCATCAGTTTCTTTGGCTGTCTGCTGTTTATTGCAGTGTGTTATGCCAGCTACTATGCCTTCTATCACAAAAAAGTGTAGGGCTTAAAGCCAACAAAAGAGCAGCTTTCGCTGCTCTTTTTTTATCTATACTGTAAATAGATATGGAGCCACCCGAATGAGGCACCGATGAAAATTATTTATATTCATGGAATAAACAAACAGCAGTTTACATCTGCCTCATTACGTCAACATTGGCTACATATTTTTAAAAAAGGTCTTCGGAAAAACCATCAACTGGCCTGCTTTTCTCATTTAAAACGCCATATCCGCATCGCTTTTTATGGCGACTTACTGTTAAAGCATCATCTGCACAATGTTCTCAATGCCAGCACTCTTATGCCTCAGGACTGGCCACACTTCCCGTTTCATCATCCCATCAACATTCCGCCAGAGCATTCCCTCCCTCCGCATAAAGTTGAGACTTGTGAAATTCCAGAGTTAAATGTAGAAGATGCTCTGGGTTTTAACCAGAAATTAAAATTTATTACTACTTTAAGTAAAAATACAGCCTTACGTGATTTTGTTGTATTGCTAAATTATTTTCCCGGCTTACATGGCACTCTGATCAAGAAATTTCTGATTGAAATCTATCTTTATCTGGCCAATCCTGATTTTATGCAGCAAGTTCACCAGCGTATTGCCCAGCAACTTTATGGTCAGCAGCCCTGTATTGTAATTGCCCATTCGCTGGGCAGTGTCATTGCCTATAATTATCTGGTTCATCATCCAGAACTGAATGTCCAGCGCTTTATTACGCTCGGATCGCCGTTGGCTTTTAGGGTAATACAGACTCATCTGCCTCAGCCCGTGGTCCGGCCTGCTGCCATTTGTGGTGACTGGATCAACTTTTATTCACATGATGATTTTTTGACAACGTTTCCCCTGACAGAAGCCCCTTTTTTATTTGAACCTGCCATTATCAATCATGAAATACGCATCTCCCCCGAACATCCGCATGATATTGATGGTTATATCCAGCATCCAGACGTGGTAGCAGCCATCCTGCACATGCTTAAAAAATCATCTTAAATTCTGTATTTTTCAAACATTTTCCCCATATTGTTTTAAAATTATGCGCTCAGCAGAAAAAACAGGAAAAATTCTGGAAAAGCGTTTGACACCTCCTAATTTTCACCCTACTATACGCCCACCTCTGAAACGTCCCTATCGTCTAGAGGCCTAGGACATCGCCCTTTCACGGCGGTAACCGGGGTTCGAATCCCCGTAGGGACGCCATTTTCAGAAGTATTATTTTATTAAGTCCCTATCGTCTAGAGGCCTAGGACATCGCCCTTTCACGGCGGCAACCGGGGTTCGAATCCCCGTAGGGACGCCATACTTTAAATCAAAAGGTATGGTAGATTAAATATTACTTCTCATTTGTCCCTATCGTCTAGAGGCCTAGGACATCGCCCTTTCACGGCGGTAACCGGGGTTCGAATCCCCGTAGGGACGCCATATTCGAGAACACTTCTTTTAAAAGAAGGATCTCACAAAAAAGCCCAAGCATGATGACTTGGGCTTTTTTATTACCTACACATTCAATTCCATTTTTTTATCTTTTGATCAATTTCATGGGATCGCAATTTTCTTTTTGATAAACAATTCATTCAAAAATTTCATTCTTTTACATTTATCTTCATCTCGTTATCGATTCATTTTCATTTACAGCAATCACACTATAAATATGAACAAAAAATCAACACCGAGCATATCAGTATGCCGTTAAGGTAGAAAACATACTATATCTGCAAGGATCAGATTATGTTCGTCAGTACAAAGTCAAGTTCGTCTGAATCATCTATTAAAAACCATAACCATCAATTTAAAAATTTTAAAGATTGGGTCAACTTCTTTCAGGATCAACAGATTTCAACGGCGGTCAAGACCGAACAGGCGGAGCACTATTTAAGCGATTTAATCCAGCAAGTTGATGTGGTGGGAACGGAATGGCTGGATCAGCCAGCTTATGTAGAACAGTATTTTCTGGAACAGCACCATCAAACTTGTGCGCTTTTCCAGGCATATCTAGAACGGCGCAAACAGCAGCAAGGACGGGAATATTTTCCCACTGTGGCTCATGCCTTTGAGTTTTTAGCCAAAGTGGCTCCGGTGAAACTGGTAGATGGTTCGTGGTTGTATTCGAGTGTACAAAACTGGAATCGTCCGGAAAATAAAGACCTGATTTATATCTATCTGGAAGAGCTCGGCATGGGGCATACTCGCGCCAATCATGTCACCATGTATCAGGAGCTGCTCAACCATTATGAGTTAAACAGTTATGCCGAGCAGCTGGATGTCAGCTATTATGAACAGGCGGCAGTACAACTGGCGCTGGCCTATGCTCCTCCAGAATATCTACCCTTAGTGATTGGATTTAATCTGGGCTATGAACAGTTGCCCTTACATCTCTTGATCACCAATTACGAGCTGGCTGAACTGGCTATCGACCCGCATTATTTCAATGTGCATATCACCATTGATAATGCGCACAATGGTCATGCCCACAAATCGTTACAAGCCTATTTAGATCACTATACTCTTGCGGAAGATCCTGCACAGTATCTGGACCTGATCAAAAAAGGTTATGTACTGAATGATATTGGTAAAAGTTCTACCGAGATCATCACGCAACTAAATCCTGAGCAACTGGCCTTGAAAGTATTCCAAAATAAGGCTCTGATCGGACAATATATCCATAACCAGAAGTGCCAGTTTAGCGGTAAAACCATCAATGAATGGCTCTCTGACCCGGCGCAGATTGCTGACTTCCTGAAAGTCATGCTTGAAAAAGGCTGGATTGTAAAAGATGCAGCAGTAGAACAGAGCCGTTTCTGGAAAATCATTGATGATCCGGACGGCAAAATGTTTGGCGTATTTAATGCCACTGAAAAGCAGATTATTAAAGACTGGATTCAGGGAGCGACATTGGCTGCCCGCCTGTCTACACGTAGCAAATCTCAGCTAAATCATCAGACGGAATCAGTATTAAACCATATCGATCAGCAACAGATTCATCAACTGAAAAACCGTTTGAATCGCTGTGCCGCTGCCGAACAGAAGATTGATTTATTGATTCCTTATGTGGCACCACATATGCACCATCAGGAAGTTGGTTTATGGGCTACACGTCAGCTTTCCCAGCTACTCTTCCCCTTTCAGACTCAGGCCATGACCTACTCCTAAACAAGTCACTGATAAAAAACGGGGCATTTAAAATGCCCTGTTTTTTTTTGCTTCAATTTATAGCTATCAAGCTGATTTACGTGAATTGATCTGACCTTTAATCACGGCTTTTACATTACCTTTTAAATAATTCAGAAAAACTTTTAGAGGTGATAGTTTTGGATTCGGCTGATTGCCTTTGGCAATTTCCTTAAACTGTGCGGCATACCAGATAATTTCCATAATGGCCATTTTATCAACCATTGGAATACCGGTTCTAATTTTCTCCACGGCATAACGCACATCCTCCCCGGCAACCAGACGATCGCCCAGATCGGGCTCAACCGCAAATGGGCGGGCAATACCCACAAATTCGCATGCACCACTTTCCAAGGCGGCATTCATACCCGCTGCAGTACGGAAGCCACCCGTCACCATCAGATGGCAATTTACTTCCTGACGAATCTTCTCGGCAAAGTCGAGGAAATAGGCCTCTCGTGCCACGGTTGAAGCTTTACGTTTTTCCGCTTTTACTCCTGCCATGGCCGGTGCTTCATAAGTCCCGCCAGATACCTCGATCATATCAATACCTGCGGCATCCATGGCTTTAAAGACATAGATCACATCTTCTTCACTAATACCACCACGCTGGAAATCCGCGGAGTTCAGCTTGACTGAGATAATGAAGTTTTCCGAGGTTGCGGCACGCACCGCCTGATAAGTCTCAAGCAGAAAACGGCTGCGGTTTTCAATACTGCCACCCCACTGGTCCTGACGCTTATTCGTCAGCGGTGATAAAAACTGGCTGATCAGATAACCATGTGCGCCATGTAATTGCACACCTTCAAACCCGGCCTTTTCACAGATGGCTGCTGAAGTCGCAAAGCGCTGAATAATATCTAGAATCTCATCTTCACCTAGTTCACGCGGTGTCCCAAAACTTACCGCCAGCGCCGGGCTAAAAGGCACAGCCGAAGGTGCAACCGTCTCTTTATTTAATCCTTTAGGACACTGACGCCCCGGATGAGACAACTGAACCAGCTGCACCATACCATGACGTTTGCCCACTTCAGCCCACGCCTGGAGCTGTGCCAGATCACGTTCGGTTTCCACCACGACCACGCCAGGTTCATTTTTGGCACGAAAATCCACCATGACGTTGCCGGTAATCGCGCAGCCCAAACCGCCTTTGGCCCAAGCTTCATAAAGTTTTAAATGGGCCTGATTCGGCTGACCTGCATCATTGGCCAGCGCTTCACTCATCGCGCCTTTAATAATGCGATTTTTAAACTGGGTATTACGAATCTGGATAGAATCAGCCAATTTTGTCATGTATATTCCTAAGGTATTTATCTTATTTTGTATGTGTTATAACCCAAGTCAGAAAATTTGACAATTCAACTTGTCAAATTGACACAAATTTTATTTAAGATGACTGATCACAAATTTATTTGCTCTATGTTTAAGACGATGCATCTTTTTTAGCTGGAATGAAGTGAGAAGTTTAAGTTTTAGGATCAAAAGCATCCCGTATGGCTTCTCCCGTATAAATGAGCAGGGACAGCACAATTGCCAAGGTCAGAAAGCCAGACCAGGCCAGCCAAGGCGCATTTAAATTATTTTTTCCTTGTAGTAACAGTTCACCCAGAGAAGCTGTTTCAGGTGGCAAGCCATACCCAAAAAAATCCAAAGCAGTCAGGGCGCTAATATTAGCGGTCAGCATAAAAGGAAGCTGCGACAGGCTCGAACCGATGACATTGGGCAAGATATGCCGGAACATAATCCGGCCATGGCCTGCACCCATACTTCTGGCAGCCCAGACATACTCCAGATTTCTCGCTCGCAAAAATTCAGCCCGCACCATCGACACCAGCGTGGTCCAGCCAAAGAACAGCATGATCAAAAACAGCCAGTAAATATTCGGACTGAACAGACTGACCAGAATCATCACCATAAACAGCATTGGCAAACTGCCCCAGACTTCGAGAATCCGTTGCCCAATCAGGTCTACCCAGCCGGCATAATAGCCCTGGATTGCGCCGACCAGAATACCGAGGGCTGCAGACAGCAAAGTCAATGCAAAACCAAATAGCAGGGAAATACGCAAGCCATACAGAATCCGGGCCAACACATCTCGCCCCTGATCATCTGTCCCTAACCAGTTCTGCCGACTGGGGGGTGCAGGAAGCGGCACATCCAGCGCCAGATTGGGTGTGTCATAGGAAAACCGGATAACCGGCCAAAGCACCCAACCATTGGCATGGATCAGCTGCTGCACAGCCGGGTCCTGATATTCAGCCTCAGTTTCAAAAATGCCACCAAAGGTGGTTTCAGGATAGGCCTTCAGTACGGGCAGATAATAAGCATCCTGATATTTGACCAGCAGGGGTTTATCATTGGCAATCAGTTCCGCGCCCAACGAAAGCAGCAGAATCATTAAAAATGCAATGAAACAGGCAAAACCGGTCCGGTTATTTTTAAAGCGTTGCAGGCTGGCACGCAGCATCGGTGACATTATTTCAATCCTCGCGATTCAAAATGAATCCGTGGATCAATTACCCGGTACAGCACATCACTGAGTAAACGCAGAAGCAGACCCAGCAAGCTAAAAATAAAGAGCGTTCCGAAAATTACCGGATAATCCCGCTGCATAATCGCCTCAAATCCCAGCAGCCCCAAACCATCCAGATTGAAGATGATTTCGATAAACAGGTTACCGACAAATAGAATGCCGAGCAGTGCCTCAGGTAAACCGGCAACCAGAACCAGCACAGCATTCCGCAATACATGCCGATACAGCACTGCCCGTTCCTGTAGGCCTTTGGCTTGCGCTGCCAGTACATAATGTTTGCCCAGCTCCTCGACAAAGGAAAATTTCACCAGATAGGTCAGTCGGGAAAAACCGCCCAGTACAATAGCCAGCAAGGGCAGCGCCATATGCCAAAAATAATCCCGGATTTTCCCCCAAAAAGATAATTCAGCAAAATTTTCCGAGCTTAGGCCTTGCAAAGGAAACCATTGCAGATAAGAGCCACCTGCAAACAATACAATCAGCAAAATCGCAAAAATAAAGGCTGGAATGGCATAACCGACCGCCAACAGCAAGGAGGTAGTCTGGTCAAACAGGCTGCCATGCTTTTTAGCTTTCTGGATGCCCAGAGGAATCGAGACCAGATAGATCAGCACCGTACTCCACAGGCCTAAAGACAATGAGACAGGAAGTTTTTCCCAGATGAGGTCTGTTACAGCCTGCCCTTTAAAAAAACTGTGTCCCAAGTCAAACTGGGCATAGCTTTTCAGCAGTTCCCAGAAACGCAGATAGAGCGGCTGGTCAAATCCATATTGAATTTTAATCTGCTCCAGCATTTCAGGCGTCAGACCTTGCTGCCCCTGATATCTCAAGCCATTCGCCCCCAGAGGGTTAACGTGCTGCGCCTGATAAATCGCCTGTTCTACAGGACCACCCGGTGCAAGCTGAATTACCACAAAATTGATCAGTAAAATGACGAATAATGTTGGAATCATGAGTAGCAGACGTTTGAGTATATAAGTACTCATGGTACTCCTCGGGACTAGAAACTTAGCGATATTTTAAATAAGGTGCTATTTGCTTGGCCTTACCAGCATCAACCCACCAGTAATCAATGCCGGCAGAAAGCTTCGGCTTGATCTTGGGTTGCTGATACATATTCCAGTAAGCGTACCAGTATTCACGGCTACCATATGTCGGAATGTGATAATAACCCGCCCGCAGCAAACGATCCAAGGCCCGAGTACGGTCTATCAGCTGCTCGCGGCTTTGTGCCTGAATGACCTGATCAATCACCCGGTCAATCACCGGATTGCGAATCCCGGCATAATTATAGTTGCCAGGCTGGCCTGCAGCCTCACTACCCCACAACTGCTTTTGTTCCTGTCCCGGCGTCAGCGATTGCGGCATGGTATCCACAATCATATCGAACTGATAATTTCTTAGCTGCTCATAATACTGTGCAGTTTCCACCATCCGGATTCGAGCCTGAATCCCCAGACGTTTTAAATGCCTGAGATAAGGCATCAGATAACGCTGCTGCTCGGCCTGATGTAATAAAAACTCGATTTTTACAGTTTTGCCCTGGGCATTCAACAACTGTCCCTGCTGATAATAATAACCGGCTTTTAACAGAATTTTGCGAGCCTGAAGCAGGTTTTTGCGGTTAAATCCGGAGGCCTCCGAGGGTGGATACTGCCAGTTTTGCAATACTGCTTGACGCTGTACCGGATGCAATTTAGACAGTTCAGGCTGTAAAATCTTCAGCTCCTGAGCACTGGGTTTTCCACCAGATGCGAGTTCACTATTGCTAAAAAAACTATTTAAACGCTGATACTCTCCATGAAACATGGCTTTGTTTAGCCATTCAAAATCATAGGCCAGACTCAGCGCCTGACGGAGGTAAATATCGGCAAAAGGCTGACGCCGAGTATTCAACACCAGGCTTTGTGTGGGAATCGGATTATGGTGATGTAGGCGATAGGTCTTGACCCGGCCTTGCCGTACCGCAGGAAAGCGATAATCTTTCACCCAGCGGCTGACCTGAGTTTCCTCATGGAGGGTGAACTGGCCTGATTTAAAAGCTTCAAATTTAATTTCCGGACTGCGGTAATATCGATATTGAATCCGGTCAAAATTATAACGCCCACGATTGACCGGCAAATCCCGGCCCCAATAATGCGGATTGCGCTTATAGGAAATACGTCGTCCAGCTTCAATCCGTTCAATCACATAAGGCCCTGAACCCAGAATCGGTTTCAGGCTGATCTCCTTAAAATTACGCTGCTGCCATTCCTGCTGCGCATAAATTGGCATTTGTGACACGCCTATGGCCATTTCCGGATTGTGGCGCGACTTAAAACTGATTTTGACTTTTAAGGGAGATAGCACTTCAATGCGTTGAATATCCGCCAGATACATCTGCAAGCCGAAATTAGACTGAGTCTGATACAGCTCAAAGCTGTATTTAACATCCTTTGCCGTCACGGGCTGACCATTACTGAATCTGGCCTTCGGATTTAAGTGGAAAATAATATAGGCGGTCTGCTCTGGATCGAAACTGACTTTCTCGGCCAGCAAAGGATAATATACGCCAGGCTCATCCAGCGACTTCGACAGTAAACTGTCAAAAATATAGTTAATCCCTTCAGTGACATTCCCCTTGCCATTCATGCTGTTCAGATTATCAAAACTGCCATCCGCTGCCCGGATCAGCACCCCACCTTTGGGCGCTTGAGGGTCGGCATAAGGCATAGATTCAGCGTGAGCATATTGAGGACTGCCATGCAGGGCAATATACGGGGTGGTGATGACTGCTGCCCCACTGCTACTGATGAGCCAAGGGGCAGTCACTACCATCCAGATATGACTGGGATTAAACAATCTCACGAGACAAAAATCAGTTTGGAACCTTAATTACCTCGCCAATCCGCAATTGCGTATTCGGTTTGATTTCATTCATTTCTGCCAGTTCATCTGTTGCCAGACCATGACGCGCAGCCAGACCAATCAAGGTATCGCCACGCTGGATCTTATATTCAGTCACCAGTTTTGGAATCTGAATGGTCTGACCAACACGCAGCCCTGCACGCGGACCGAGATTGTTCAGGCCCGCCAGATCACTCACGCTTATGCCCAAACGCTTGGCAATCGCATTCAGAGACTCGCCGGATTTCACGGTATAAGATTCCGTTGCTTTAGACGCTGAAGATTTATTTGTCACCTTCGCTTCTTCGACTTTTTTATCGGCCGGAAACTGACCTTCAATTTTTAAACGCTGGCCGATACGCAGGTTGCTATTGTTCTTCAGTCCGTTTAAATCCGCCAGATACTTCTGCTGCAAATGATACTGACGCGCAATCGAAGTGAGGGTTTCACCCGATTTCACCACATGCGTATCAGACTTGACATTTTTCGTACTGCTCTCAACCTGCGTTTCCTGCACAGGTTCAGCTTCGCCGCTCAGTTTTAAACGCTGACCGACACGCAGATTGGCTGTACGGGAAATATTATTCAAGTCCGCAATCTGGTCCATCGACAGGTTGTATTTCGCCGTGATACCGGTCAAGGTGTCCCCTGCTTGCACCGTATAAGTTTCCGGCACTCGACTAGTGGCTGGAATTTTGATGGTCTGACCAATACGCAAGCCGCTATTGGCAGACAGACTGTTCAAGGCCGCCAGTTCCGATACGCTGAGCTTGCTTTGGCTGGCAATGCTATACAGGGTTTCACCGCGCTTGACCTGATAGTTTTCTGTCGGTGTCTGCTCTACTTTGACATTTTCAAACTTCTGCTCGACTTTCTTGCCCGATGTAGTCAACTCTGCCACTTCATTTAATGGCACATTGATCTTTTGTCCGACCAATAAACTGCTGCCCGCGGTTAACCCCGGGGTCAATGCTGCCAGTTCACCATTCGACAAGGCATAACGATCCGCGATCAGTTTCAAATATTCACCACGTTTTACCGTATAAGACTTGGTCTGAATTTTGACTGTTTCTGCTTTTTTGCTATCCTCAGCTTTGGCTTTTGTGGCAGTTTGTTTTAAAGCCAGCTTCTGGCCGACAAACAAACCACTACTTGGTGCCAGATCATTAAAATCGGCCAATTGCTGTAGGCTTAAACCGAACTGGCTGGCGACACTGGTTAAGGAATCATTAGCCTGAACCACATAGCTGTCCGGTTTTTCTTTGGCCTTCGGCGCTGCTTGTACCGGCTTGGCATCATAGAGATAAATCGTGGTTCCTACATATAGCGTTGCACTCGGGTCAATCTGGTTCCACTTGGCAACATCACGCCAGCTCACCCCATTTTTGGCTGCAATCAGCGCCAAGGTATCACCCGCAACAACGGTATAAGTGCTGCGTTTGCCTTTCGGTGGCACCACGACCACTTCCGAGTCAGTCTTGACATAGTTCTTGCCCTGATTCAGCTGGGCTTCAACTGAACTGGCTTGGGTATTTTCCGCCACCTGTTTAGGATAGGAAAAACCTTTGGTCAGCTCCTTGCCCTGCTGCTCTGCCACAGACAGACTGGTCTGAATGGCAGTGAGCTTAATTTTGCCATCATAAGGATCAACAATTTCTGTGCCCGCAGGTGCCAAGGCTTTTAGCTCCTCAACCACTTCATCACGCTCAGCGGTTGTCGCCACAGGCTGTAAAACCTCTTCTACCGTTTGTGCCGCACTCTCTGCAGCCAGCATACTTTGAATTTTCTCACGTTCTGCCGCAGAAATTGGTGGCTCCACCTGAACCGGCTTAACCGGAGTATCGGGTCTTACCGCCACCGGAATACGTGGTGCACTCGGAATCGGCAAGTCACTTTGTGCCGCGAAGTCCGCCAAGGCGGTCGATCCTTTTGGTGTGGATACTTTTTTAGTATTAAGTGCCAGCGAATTGCCAGATTTCATGGCGACTTGAGCTGCTGTAGAGCTTGCCGTTTTACTCACCACTCCAGCAGTCGATACTGTACCGGACTTGCTGGTGGTTGCAGCAGAAGGTGTGCGGGTCGTAAGCACCGCGGTAGTCGAATTTTTAGCAGCAGAGCTTGGAGCACTCGCCAATAAACCGCCAGAGCCAGAGAGTTTTTTCAGTTTCTCATCAATCGATGGACTCAGGTCAGCCGGAATCAGAATACGGCGCGGGCTTTGTGGATCAATCCGTTCCCCTCGATGTCCCGGGTTTAACTGATAAAGTTCTGCACGGCTTAAACCGGTAATCGCTGCAATCTCATTCAGACTGGATGCACCCACATTCACTTCACGGAAGTGAGGACGGTTGGCAATGGGCGGTAAACTCACACCATACTGGTTAGGATTTTTTACAATCTGTGCCACTGCCAGAAAGCGCGGCACATAGTTCATCGTTTCCTGCGGCAGTTTTAAAGACCAATAGTCAGTCGGCAAACCGGCTGCCTTGTTACGGTTAATCGCCTGTTGAATACGTCCTGGACCCGCATTATAAGATGCCAGTGCCAGCTCCCAGGAACCAAACTGGTTATACAGGCTCCCCAAAAATTCATAAGCTGCACGGGTGGACTCTACAACGTCACGACGGCCATCATACATCGGGGTCTGTTTTAAACCATAAATACGGCCGGTACTTGGAATAAACTGCCACAAGCCTGCTGCTGCCGCACTACTGGTCGCTGCCGGGTCATAAGAACTTTCAATAATCGGTAATAACGCCAGTTCAGTCGGCATACCACGACGCTCTGCCTCTTTCACCGTATGATATAAATAACGCGAAGCACGTGCACTCAAGCGGTCAAGATAAGGCTGACGGGAAATAAACCAGCCACGCTGGGCATCAATACGCGGGTTCCAGACGGTTAAATCCATCTTGAAGCCCACAGTCATGCGCTTCCAGATATCACCATGCTTTAGAACCTGCAAACGATCCCCTTCCACTGCCCGCATATCGGTAGCAGAAAGCAGATCTTCAAGTCCATCCAGACCGTTGGCATCCAGATATTGCGAACTGACTTTTTTACTGGAACCTGTTTGGGTCGCACTTTGTGTAGATGAACAGCCGGTCAGTCCCAAGGAAGCAAGCGCCGTTCCAAGTACAGAAAGTTTTAACAAGATGGGGAAATCAGGCTGCCACAAAGTTGCGGTTGGTTTATACATAAAGAAATCCAAACAATCCGTATAATTTATTTTTTAAGATATGCCATTGTAGTTAAGCATGTCGGAGACACAAGGCAATAATTTACCCTGATTTCACGTTAAATGTTACAAGAAATTAAAAAAACCGCTACGAGTAGCTTAATCCGCTGCATTTGCGTTATACAATATCGGCTCATCATGTTCTTTTCTGATCGGATTTATATATGTCACACACAATTACCCTCTATGTTGATGGCGCTTGCCGTGGCAATCCAGGTTTAGGCGGCTGGGGGGCATATATTGTTAGCGGACAGCAGGAACATAAAATTTGTGGTGGCGAAGACCATACCACCAATAACCGTATGGAACTGACTGCCGCCATCAAAGGAATTGAGTTCTGCCCCAAAGATGCAAAACTGGTGATCTATACCGACTCCAATTATGTCAAACAAGGCATTACCGAATGGATTCACGGCTGGAAAAAGAAAAACTGGAAAGATGTTAAAAATCCCGACCTCTGGCAAGAACTGGATGCAAGCTGCCAGGGACGTGAAATTGAATGGCACTGGATCAAAGGCCATGCCGGTCATGCGGGCAATGAAATGGCCGACCTGCTAGCCAATCAGGGCGCTGATGAAACCCTGAAAAAATCCAAACTGTCCGCTTCATCTGCTTCCACCACGGAAGATAAAAAAAAATCTGAACCCGACTGGCTGCTAGACGATCCGTTTGGTCTAGACCTGATGACTGATGATGAAGAAGAACTGGAAGAGCCGATTGAGGTTGAAGAAACTGAAATAGATACGGCAGCCCCAGAACCAAACTCTCATTCTCAGGCCATGAATGAAGCCCAGCCGGTTCAGATGCATCCACATATTGTCATTACACCTGCAACAGTAGAGTTACATGGCCCACGCCAATTAATCCTGGATACGGAAACTACTGGTTTTTACTATCAGGATGGTGACCGAATTATTGAGATTGGTGCAATCGAGATGATTAACCGCAAACTCACTGGCAGCTCGATTCATATTTATACCAACCCTCAAAAACCGGTCGGCGATTCGGTCAATGTCCACGGCATTACTGATGAATTCCTGCAAGACAAGCCATTATTTGAAGAAATTTCTCAGGTCCTGTTTGACTATCTGCAAGGAGCCGAGATTATTGCGCATAACGCGACCTTTGATATGAACTTCCTAGATATGGAGTTCAAGCGTGCAGGGCATGTTGCGTTGTCCGAAGTATGTGAAGTTACCGATACTCTGGCTATGGCCAAATCCAAGCATCCTGGACAGAAAAACTCCCTTGATGCACTGGTACGCCGTTATGAAATTCCACAACGCGACCGTACCTTCCACGGCGCCTTGCTGGATGCGGAAATTCTGTCCGATGTCTATCTGGCAATGACCGGTGGACAGGTTTCTTTTGATATGGATGCCCTCTCTCAGACAGAAGAACAAGGGAACCGTTCTGGCAGCGCCCGGATCGAGATGGAGCTGCCGGTGATTCTTCCATCAGATGAAGAACTTGCAGAACATGAGAAGTGGGTCAAACAATTTCAGGAAAAGCATGGAACTCCTTGCCTTTTTGCCAAATAAAATCTAGATTTCGAGCAGTAATTTCGCTTTAAAAATACAGTTCTTCAGTTATAGTAATTACAAACAGTTCCGTCCAATAAAACGGGACGCATATATAGATAATACTTCAGGAAAGGTGCAGATCCATGTCTTACCAAACCTCTATACATTTTGATCCAACAGCATTACTGATAATAAAAAATGAGGTTGATAACTCGATCAAGTTAGTCGAATCAGCAGTAAGCACCTTGGTAGAAGATCAGGCCTTACCTTTTGGTATTGATGATGCATTAAATCAGTTTGAACAGTGTGCGCAGGTTCTGGCTCTGATTGATATGCAAAGTCTGGCAAAAATTGCTCAATATTCAGCAGAACTTATGCGCAAGATTATAGAAAATCCGGCCCAGGTAAATACTCAGGACGTGATCGCGTTGAGTGAAGGCACCACCATGCTGAAACGCTATATCGAATTTATCTGTCTGCGTGAAGTGAAGATTCCACAGTTCCTGCTGGATACCCTGAACCGTCTGGAAATTGCGCTGGGCAAACCGCTAACTACCGAAGGTCAGCATATTGAACCTCTACTGGATCTGATTACCCCGGACTTCCAGTTACCGCAAGCGCCAGGTCTGGAAAAATCCAACTATGTACAACGCCTGTACAAGCTGTCTCTAAACAAGCTGCTAAAACAGGAAGAAAGCGAGATGGATTTGCAGGCAATCAAGCTGGTCGGTACCTATCTGGCAGGTCTGGCCGTCAATCATCCGAGTAAGCAATACTGGCATCTGGTCCATGTGGCTTTTAACAATATTGAGCACTTGCTGATTAATGAACCGCGTTTGCGCACCCTGATCAGCATCGAACGCAATATGGCGCAGTACTTTAATACACCGCAAAGCTTTAAGGCCTCCATGAGCGATCTGGCCAATGTAATTAGCCTTTGCATCAGTCAGGAAGATTCTATCTCACAACATATCCGTAACCAGCTCAACATTGGCGATGAGCTGCTCACTGATACGCAATTGCAGGTATTCAGCCGTCATCTCTATGGGCCTGACTTTGAAACCATGCAGACGATCAGTGAACTGGTGACCACAGAAATGGCACAGATTCGTAATGAGATTGAATACAACTATCACAATATGAGTCCTAAAAAAACGCAGGAACTTCAGCTTCAGTTGAATAATCTGGCCAATATCTTTAAGGTTCTGAACCTGAATGAAGCCTACAATGACCTGACCCAGCAAGCCGCGTCATTGAGTCAGGCGGATATTCTCAAAGATGAAAACTTTGCCCAGCAACTGATGAATGTCATTCTGTCAGCCATGAACTCGATTGGAGTGCTGGAACGTCATCATACTTCGAGCCGTCTACAGCTGCGGGTGAATAATATGAATGTTTCACTCGACCGTCTGGATGAAGCTCATACCGCCCTATTGAATGAAACCCAGGCAATCATCGAACTGTCTAGCCAGACTCTGAGCAATTATCTGCAAGAGCAGGATCTGGCCGCACTCGAAGCTGTACCAGCACAGTTGATTGAAATTGGCGGGGCGATGATGTTCCTGAATGCTGAACAGGTCCGTACAGCCTTTGTGACCACAGCGGCCTTTATCAAGAAGCGCTTTGAACTGTCAACGGCTCTCAGTCCAGAGGAAGTGCATCACGCACTGGATGCACTGGCAAGCGCGGATATGATGATTAATAACTTAAAGAATAAACAGCCTGTATTACAGTCCATGTTTAAGATAGCATTAGACAGTAGTGAAAAACTGAAAAGCGTTGCCTAATGTCTAAATTATCACTGGCTTATATTTTCCAGCAGCAACAGTTGCTGGTCGATCAACACTTTCAACTTCCGCGAGTTGAAGCACTCGCAGGTGATTTGCTACTGAACACGGATGATCAGGTAATTGCCCGTGACCTGCTTCCGCAAGAGCCGATCCCTGACGGCCTGCAACTGGTGCCCATCCGTCAGCTGTTACAATTCTGGAATGCCCAGCAATTTGAACAGGCCAGCCGCGCCGTGCAATTACTGGAATGGCGCCGTAACCACAAATTCTGCAGTCACTGCGGCACAGCGACTGAAGCTCATGCCACAGAACATGCCATGGTCTGTCCTGCTTGTCATTATCGTCAATACCCCCGAGTTCAGCCTTGTGTCATTACGGTTATTACCCGAGGTGAGAATGAAATACTGCTGGCCAAAAATGCACGCAACAAGAACAGTCAGATGTATGGCCTGATTGCTG
The DNA here is from genome assembly GCF_024129285.1 of Acinetobacter sp. S4397-1. NCBI lineage: Bacteria > Pseudomonadati > Pseudomonadota > Gammaproteobacteria > Moraxellales > Moraxellaceae > Acinetobacter > Acinetobacter sp. S4397-1. The sequence goes on along the minus strand of NZ_JAMXXZ010000009.1, from coordinate 19,919 downwards.
GCTTTGTAGAGGTCGGAGAAACCCTTGAAGAAGCAGTCCGTCGTGAAACTTTTGAAGAAGTAGGCTTGGAACTGACAAACATCCAGTATCTGGCCAGCCAACCCTGGCCTTTCCCCAGCAACCTGATGATTGCATTTAAAGCAGAATATGCGGGAGGTGAGTTACAGTTGCAGGAAGAGGAAATCAGTGATGCGCAATTCTTCAAATTTGACCAGCTGCCCGAGATTCCATTTAAAGGCAGTATTGCCCACGCCATGATTATGCACGTGACCCAAGGTCTCCCGGTGGCTGATGACACCCGGGCCTGGCTCTAAAAGATTTAATCAAAAAGCCCGGTTTAAACCGGGCTTTTTATTGCTAAGCGTTTGAATTACACAGATAGCTCTTTATCTAAAAGCATCCTCAAGCGCCCACATTACACGCGGCTTGGTTTCAAAGAAGCGGCTAAACAAACTGGACAATGAACCAATCAGGGTAATATGTCCAAGCTTTGGAATTGTCACCAATTCACAATGATTACCATGATCTTTCAGGACCTGACTCAAGTCCTGACTATTGAAATGGCCAACAATAGTGTCTCTTTCCGCCATAAACAGATAATGCCTGGTTGAGCTGTTTTCTACAAAATAATAAGGCATCACCTGCTGATAGGGAATCGACTGATCAAAGGCATCGGCACAGATCGGATCATTTCTATAATCGAAATGGTAAGGCCCGGCTAGTCCAATAATAGCTCGGATATTCTCGCGCTGAATCATTGCCTTTTGTGGATGATATAAAGCCGACATTACATTAAATGCCCCGGCAGAATGCCCCATCAAGACCAGATTTTCTGTAGAAATGTTTAACTGCGTTTCTGCCTGCTGTAAATGATTAAGCAATAAATGCAGGTCATTAATATACATCGGGAAAATATGTTCAGGCGCCAGATGATAATTCATAACGACGACATCATAGCCTTCTTTGGCAAAAGCTTCGCCAATGAAGCGATAATCCTTTTTGTCCCCATGCAGCCATGCACCGCCATGTACAAATACAATCAGTGGCCGATGAGATAAAGGCTGATGACTGCGGAACAAGTCAAAGCGCTGCCGAGCTTTCAGTCCATAAGCCAGCTGGTGTTCAAAACTATAACCCTGTCGGGGGGTTAAACGATTCAACGCATAACTGCCAACATCATATACTCGCAAATCTTTATAGCGTTGCTGGACTTCAAGTAACTGATTTGACAGTTGCGTTCTTAAATGCTCAACCTTATGGAGCATCGGTTGGCTCAATCGCATCTGGATCAATGGCAACTGGTGTCTGTTCCAGGCCAGGTTGCGCATAGGAAGCCGGTGCCGCAAAATCCTGCCCGTTTAGCGTTGAACTCTGTTCGATATTATCAATCAAAGTGACAATTTTTGTGACATTGCCTACCTGTTGCAGCACCTGATTCAGGTCATTAATTTCCGCATTGTTTAAGCGCCCCATCACATACAATACGCCATCTTCGGTATGGATATGCAGCTTACTGTCTGACACCACCGGTGCTTTCATAATCAGGCCACGGGTATTGGCGGTCACTGCCGTATCCTGCATGATGGTGTTATAGCTGATCTGATTACCTACTGTAATAAAGTTATGGACGGCTTTCACATCGCTCATCGACTTGACATTATCTTCTGCCAGCTGCTTAAGATGCGCATCTGGCACCTGCCCCGTCAACAGCACATTGCCATGGAAACTTTCAATATTGACCCGCGCCTGTTTAAAACGCGAATCCAGTTTATAAAGATTAATTTTTGCAGTACGCACAATAGAAGAATCAATAAACACCTGTCCCAACGTTCGTACACCACTTTCGGTACCTACAGGAGCCGTACCTGTACCACTGGAAATAAAGCTGGCACAACCCGATAAACTTGCGACACACAGCATTGTTATTGCAATACGCTTAACCACTCAGCAAGACTCCTTCAATTTTTTACAGTCTTTATCTTAATTTAATCGTCTGTTCTTAAGTTCAGATAAATTCCACTATAGGGGACTTTAGCCTGTTCCTGCAGTAAATATAAGCATATCTGGACTTATTTTGTTCAAAGATTAATAAACTCTTGATCAAAAGTAAAAGCATTTTCAATCCATTGCAAATCATACGGGTATAGTGAAAAGTCATGCTGTATGGTTTTTGCAAAATACTGATTAAAATCAAAACAAATTACATCGAAACGATAATCATGATGAATAAATTGTGGAGATTGCTGAATAAAACATAAGGCTGTCTGTAAGATTTTTCTTTGCTTTGTGTAAGAAATAGATTCAATCGCTGGGGCATAACGGGTTCTGGCCCGAGCCTTTACCTCTACAAAAACCAGCTCTAGCCCACGCTGCATCACCAGATCCAGTTCACCATAACGACTATGATAGTTCTGGGCCAATAACTGAAAACCCTGCTCCTCCATCAGGTGGGCCGCCTGCTGTTCGGCCCATAGCCCCAACTGTTTTTGTCTGCTCATCCTTCACAATACCTTCAAGCCATGGGCAGTTTGCTGAAAACAGGAGGGTGTACGCTGTACACCCTGCTCGGATAGCTGAATCAGACCGGTGCGGCCATAAAACTCAATCTGTTTCAGTTTTTTATTGGCAAGATAATATTGGGCAATTTGCCAAGCATCGCCCCCAAAGGCAATCAGCCGCTGATAGGACATATCTACCGGATTCTGATGATAGGCCTGATGAACGTCGGGCCAGTGACCAAAATAAAGTACGGGCACATCACAAAACTTGATGCCCCGTGGCGGTGAATACTGCTCATTAATTGCATGGGCGACCGTATAGATACGTTTATGTCCCAAGCCCTGTAAAGTAGCCAGCCAGTCTGCATTACCAAGTAATAATATGCCTTGTTTATGTTTCAAGAAAAAGGGCGGTTTCTCAACCAGATGTAATTGTAAATTGCTCTGGCTCAGCAGTGACATCAGTACAAGCTCATGTTCCGTTTCATGTCCTGGCTGGCGTAGCACCAGAAGCTGCTGGATACCGTCTTGAGAGATTTGCTGTTTTAAGGCAGCTGCATCATCTCTTTTCGACAGACTGAATTGCCAGACCTTGGCGGTCTTTGACGTCGCTTCATTTAAGCTTAAGGTGCGAATTCCGGGCCTGCTTTGAATCAATTGCTCAACATCCTGACGGGCCAGTGGGCCAATCACCAGCTGGGTCTTTTTATTGACATGCTGTTTCAATAGTTGGGGGATTTTCTTCTGGTCAGAATTAACCCATCTTAGCGGGACTTTCTGCCCGGAAACCTGATAGGCACTTAGAAAACCCTGTTTGATACTGGATGCAGCTCGCGCCAAAGGGCCAGATTCAGGTAGAATGATCAGCACTTCCGCCTGTACACTGCTACAGCAGAGCAGCAGGCTTAAGCACAATATTTTATTTTTAATCTTCCATTTTTTATTATTCATTTTATTCCACATGGAGAAACCTATGAGTGCTCAGTTATTTGTTGTTGCGACTCCAATCGGGCACTTAGATGATATTAGTTATCGTGCAATTCAAGTTTTAAAATCGGTGAGTCTTATTGCCGCTGAGGATACACGAACTTCTGCACAATTACTTAAACATTTTAATATTCAAACACCGCTGACGGCCTGCCATGAACACAACGAAAGCAACAAGATTGAACAGCTGATTGCACGGCTGCTCATGGGTGAAGATATGGCACTGATCAGTGATGCCGGTACTCCCCTGATCAGTGACCCAGGCTTCAAGTTTGTCCGTGCAGCACAAGAGCACAATATCCGGGTGGTTCCGGTACCGGGTGCCTGTGCAGCAATTGCCGCCCTAAGTGCTGCAGGTCTGCCTAGTGACCGTTTTAGCTTTGAAGGCTTTTTGCCTTCAAAACAAAGCCAGCGTCTGTTAACTCTGGAAAAACTCAAAGATGAAAGCCAGACCCTGATTTTTTACGAAGCGCCGCATCGGATTCTGGAATGTGTCAAAGATTTGGCTCAGGTTTTTGGTGCAGAGCGCCCTGTCGGCTTTGCCCGTGAAATTACAAAGACTTTTGAAACCATCAAAAAAATGACCTTGGCTGAACTGGTGGAATTTATTGCTCAGGATCATAATCAGCAAAAAGGTGAAATTGTGCTGGTGGTCGGTGGTGCAACGGTAGAAAAAGATCTGGATCAGGAAAAACTGGACAAACTTTTACTGCGCTTATTACAGGATCTCTCGGTCAAAGCCACCTCCCAACTGGCTGCTGATCTCACTGGCATCAAGAAAAAAATCGCCTATCAGCGTGCATTGGAACTGACCGCTGCAAATGGCTAATGCATTCTTCAAAAAAAACACCACAAGCAAGGTGGTGTTTTTTTTGGGCTTAAACCTGGCAGCTATTATTCTCTGGCAACGGATTCATCCGCTGGAACTTCAGTAATACGACCACCTTTGGCCAGGAAAGCCGCTATTTCATCTTCCAGAGCCTGACGCTGCTTTTGTTTGGCAGTAATCGTCAGAGTTTCCGCTTCGACCACATCACTATCATTTACAGCTTCATCGCTGCTGACTGCACCTTTTTCAGCTGCCTGTGCTTCTTCATCGTCGACAACAGGATCTTCTACATCATCATAATCATTTATATCTGTCATTTTAGTCTCCCCACAAATGACTGCTGGTTTTGGGCATTTCAAGCTCGGTTTGAAATTACCTGAAATTTAGCAATCTCTGTGGGTTTCGCCTAGTACTTCCTATTAAAAAATCGTATTTTTTTTAAACAAAATAGTTACTCTTTATGAGTGTTTGTTTAAAAAATTTACATTCACGATCTAGGCGGAGTAACGGGTAGCTTTCAGCAAACTCAAACCATTGGCCTGAGCCATAAACGCATCTTTTAACAGGGGCAGCTGTTCCACCTGTTTCAGAGCAAAATTACGTGCCCACACCACCGGAAAGAGCTGGGCGGTTTCCATCCAGCCAATTAAAGACATGCTATGCATCATCGCATCATTTTGTCCCTTACGGCGATGTTCGTAACGCTTCAAGGTCTGCTCATGTGCCCAAACGCCACGTGCTCTATCATGCAACAACACATCACATAGCACTGCTGCATCCAGACAGCCAATATTTACCCCTTGTCCCGCCAGCGGATGAATCACATGCGCCGCATCCCCAATTAGCGCCAATCCATCCTGTACATACTGCTGTGCAGCACGCGCCTTGAGTGGGAATTTGGCACGCGGTGTCGCTTCCAGCACTTCACCCAGCATATAATAACTTTCACGCGTCAGAAGCTGCTTAAACTCGGCATCTGATAGTGCAGCATATTCATCGGCATAATCGTCCGGCAATGTCCAGACAATCGATTGCCAGTGCCCCTGTTCCTCAGCTTTCAGGCTGGCCATCGGCAAATAGGCCAATGGGCCGGTTTCGAGGAAAATCTGGCGGGCCACATGCTGATGTGGCTGAGCCGTTTTAATCGCACAGCTAATCCCCGCCTGTTTATAATCCAGTACATCCAGATCGATAAAGGCCTGTTCCCGCACAAAGGAATTCGCGCCATCTGCACCGATCACCAATTTGGTTTTTAGCTGAGTCCCATCCGCCAGATGAATCAACCAAACGCCAACACCACGTTCGATCCGGCTAACTTTGACCTGCGTGCGATAGTCCTGCACATCCTGCAGTATCTTTTGCTGAATGGCCAGATTCAGAATGCTTGGTTCCACCATCGAGCCTAAAGCCTGCTCTACCGATGGTGTTTTTTCTGCAGGATGACCAAAATTAATTTCGCCATAACCATTTTTATTCCAGACCTGCATGCCGGTATAAGGCTGCTGCCGTGCCAGATTTTCCCAGACACCCACCGTTTTTAATAGGTGAATGGTTGCCTGACTTAGAGCCAGAACACGCGGATTGGCCACACTTAAAGTTTTGGCTTCATCCAGGATAGGTGCAACATCAAGCACAGTGGCCTGTATACCGCCTTGGGCCAGCAATAGCGCAGTGAGCCCACCTACCAATCCACCACCAATAATGACAACGTCTAATATTTCGTTAGTTTGATTTAAGCTCATGCTTTTAACCCCATGGCATAATTAGCAATCAACGGCTTGATGCCAGGAATAGTATCAAAAGCAATGAGTCCGGTATTACGGACCAGCTTTAAAAATGGATTCTGGTTACTAAAGCCACGCACCACAGAATCACAGAACTTAATCACACGCTGCTGATCACTCAGACGGGATTTTTCATAATCCTGCAATACCGCTGCATTGCCCAAGTCTGCCCCTTGTGCCTGCTGTTCTTTGAGATAGCGCAACAGTACATAGGCATCGCGCATACACAGGTTAAAACCCTGCCCGGCAACCGGATGAATGGTATGTGCCGCATTTCCCATCAACACCACACGGCCAATGGCCTGCTTTTCTGCCAGAACTTGAGATAAGGCAAAGCTAAAACGTTTACCGGTTTTCTGGAATTTACCTGCCCGGTCACCATAGGTTTGCTGCAAGGCATTCAGGAAGTGCTGATCATTTTCCTCACCCAGCCATTCTCCTTCTGTACCCTTTTTTACAGGCCAGACCACAGAGCGGCGATATTCGCCCGGTAGCGGCAATAAGGCCAATGGCCCTAAATGGCTAAAACGCTCAAAACCTACCTGATGATGCGGTTTAGAAGTTTGTACAGTCGTTACAATCGCAACCTGATCATAATCATGTTCAGAAGCACCGACTCCGAGAGCTTTACGGCAGAAAGAATCCCGTCCGTCTGCTGCAATGAGCAGTTTGGATTGCAAGCTCAGTACAGATTCACCGCGCTGCGCTTCAATATAAGCAAAGTCGGCATCTTGGGTCAGTGATGTAACCTGAACACCATCAATCAGTTCAATCAGTGGATTTTTTTTAACTTCAGCAAGGAGTACCCGGCCGAGCCAGGCATTTTCAATCACCTGACCAAAGCTTTCTACTTTTTCCTGTTCTGCAACCAACCGTGCCTTACCAAAGCTGCCCTGTTCGGTAATATTGACTTCAAGAATTGGAGTGGCATGTTCCTGTAAAGCATCCCAAAGTCCCAACTCCTGATAAATCTGCACACTACGGCGCGACAAGGCACTGTTACGGGCATCAAAACCGGAGTGATAGGGAGCAAGACTTACATCATCATAATCCGGATATTTGATCGCTTCCAAGAGTTTGACTGCAATATTGGTTTTCGCCAACATCAGTGCGAGGCTTAAGCCGACCATACCACCACCGACAATGATGACTTCTTGTTGCATGCTCTAATCCTTTCAATATCGTATCTACATAACAGATACTTATAATCATGATAGATTTTATATTAGCTCAAAAATTTCCTTTTTTATAATAAATTAGGTTTTGCCTACCCAGTACTTCTTGAAGGTGCTGGCTTCCTTGATGAAGGGACAGCATGCAGGGGGGGTCTGAGAGTGAATTCATGGCAAGCTTTAAAATGTGGAAACTTTAAAATAATGCTTAAAAACCAGTTTTGCATCTGTCCTTTGGTTGATCGAGTTTTGCTTATGCAAAACATATAGCACCTAGTTTTGATAAAGAACTAGATCCCGCAACGAACCCCGCTACCCTGCAAATCAAGAACGATATTCTCCACCCATTAAAACAAGAACAAATTCTAGCAATTATCTATTCCAGCCTGAATAAAGTCAGGAGAAAGCATGGTAATTCTTATTCCTCTTCAAAAAGCTTTATTCAATTTTGTAGTCTCCGGCGTACATCAGTTGCGGTCCTTTACTGCTATCCAGCATACAGAAGACCTTCTATGATGAACTCATCAGGAATAGGACATTCCCTATAAGAATAATAAGAGATAAGCACAAGGACAGTCTGGTACGACAGGAGTTATACCAAACAAATCCAGAAGAAAAACCCCCGCAGGATGCCGGGGTTTTTCTTATCTTATTTTTCACGCTGTTAATTTCTTTTAGTTTTTCTTTAGCTGAAAGTGTTTAATAAACAGCGCTTAAAATGATGAAATATCATCTTTATATCCACGGAAAGAATGAGAGAGATTTTTTAATCCATCATAAAAACGGAACCTGAGCTCCGTTTTCACTTATTAAGCTTTAATAGCTTCAAGTTCAATCTTAGCAGATTAAAAATCCATCTCACTCAGATATCAATGATCTCTTTCTACCCTTCAGTGCATTAACGCATTACTCTCGAGTGAGTATCCGGGTGGTGATGTATGGTTCTGCCTAATTTCGTTCCTGTATAGATTAAATATAAGGCTGACAAACCCACCAGAACATAAATAATTCGAGACAGCGTGCTCATTTCACCAAAGATTGCAGCAACTAAATCGAAATTAAATGCACCCACCAAACCCCAGTTGATTCCACCAATAATTGCCAAAGCATAAGCAATCCAGTCGATCGTATTTAGTCTCATTTGTTGTCTCCTACTCTTGTTTAAATTTACTCAGGGATCAGGGAAATTATGAAAACTAAGCTCTATTTAATATGTTGTATTGATGCTAAAAAGGCCGAAGCTGTGTTGAAGTACTGTCATCTTATAAAGTTTATTTTTTAATCAGGTTGGTTTTGTTTTGCTTATACAAGATAAACGTAAGTTGAAATTTTTCTTATTCTCAGTGAGGCTTTAAATGAGTGAGTAAAGTAGGGATCTCTTTTAACAAAATAAAATTAAAAGAACCTTTCTCTCTAAAAAATTATTTTACCAGTGACCATGTCGCTTATTTTTTTAGAGGATTTGACATATTTTTCACGGCTGGGCTTAAGGTTTGTCACGCCAGATAGCCAAGACACAGCTCAGGTTTTGCCCAGTTATACACCACAACAAGCGTTCTATACTGACATCTGCTCTGATAGCGATTGGCAGTAATGTCGGGCAAGATATCTAACCGATCCCCTGCTCGACCATTTCAGCCATGCCTTCAAATGTAGGTATCCCGCTTCTTAAATTCAGCTCATGTCCTAGCGTTGGGGGGCCTGCATGTTTATATGATTTTGTCATCCACGTCCTGAATAAAAAGCCAATACAAAGCTCCTAAACAGGAGCTTTGAATGAAATCCCAGTGTGCTGATATTAAAAGAGACTAAGGTGGAAGGATTACAACCAGATGGTCATCAAGCACTGATCATCCAGCCCTCTAAAACTCCGAATTCAGGCCAGTATTTGGGCTTCTCTACAACATTCTCAGCATTCTTGTCAGATAAAATAGGGACTGAAATAAAACAGCCAGTCATCTGACTGGCTGTTTTAAATAGATTTATACGGCGCGTGCTTTAGCCATCAGTGCTTCAATTTCTTCCACTGTTTTCACTACTTTGAAGGTTAAGTTCAGCGGACCATGCTTAGTCACTACAATATCGTCTTCAATACGAATACCGATACCCCGCCATTTCGGGTCAACTGTTTCATCATCAGGTGCGATGTAAAGACCTGGCTCAATAGTCACGACCATTCCTTCTTCATAGTTACGCCAGTCACCCTCTAGCTTATAACTGCCCACATCATGAACATCCATGCCCAACCAGTGTCCGGTACCATGCATATAAAACTGGCGATAGGCTTCTTTTTCAATAATATCGTCAATATCACCTTGCATAATGCCAAGATCAAGCAGCCCTTGAACTAGAATACGTACTGCGACATGATGTGGCTCTTTATAAGAATTACCGATCTGAACCGCGTTAATTGCGGCAATTTGCGCATCAAGTACAATATTATAAAGCGCTTTTTGTTCAGGGCTAAATGTGCCACTTACCGGGAAAGTACGGGTAATATCCGAGGCATAAAATTCATATTCACACGCTGCATCGATCAGGACCAAATCACCCGCTTTTAGCGGTTTGTCATTTTCTACATAATGCAGGATACAGGCATTGTCCCCTCCACCCACAATACTGTTATAAGAAGGCACACAACCATTCTTACCAAAAATATAATTCAGCTCGGCTTCCAGAGCATATTCCATCATGCCCGGATGCACCATTTTCATGGCTTGAGTATGGGCTTGGGCTGAAATATCAGATGCAATCTGCATCAGTTCAATTTCTTTTTGATCTTTATGCAGGCGCATTTCATCCACAATGCGATCCAGCTGAATGACCTGCGCCGGTGCCGAAGTCCCGCGGCGGCTTTCACCATTGGCAGCTGCGATCCATCTGGCCACACGCGCATCAAAGTCTGCATTGTGCCCAATCCGGTAAAAAAGCTTATCCTTGTTCTGCAGCTTAAGTAAGATTTCTTCATCTAGCAGATCAATTGCATAGGCTTCATCTGCTTCATACTCTTCAATAGCGCCATCAATACCAGCCCGATAACCATTCCAGATTTCCATTTCACGGTTCCGCTCACGGCAGAACAGGCTATAGGTATAACCTTCCTCTTCGGTATCAAAGGTTTCAATGACTGCGACTGCTTCAGGCTCGGCAAAACCGGTTAAATAGAAAAAACTGCTGTCTGCTCGGTATTTATAATCTGCATCGCGGTTACGCATGGCCACCGGGCTAGTGGCAATAATGGCAATACTACGCAGACCTATTTCACCCGCGAGGATGTCACGACGTTCCTGAAAATCGGCTTGAGTCAGTTTCTTCATGAGACCTTACTTCTTGTTCATTTATATGAGGATTAAAATATGGATTAAGCGTCTGCCCTGAAAGCAGAGCAGTTCTGTTTGCTGTCCGTAACGAAAAATACCAGCAAAACATCTGCCTGTTTTCAAGACAAGTTATAAGCTGGTGGAATTAACTCGGGCGTTGAGGCGAGAAAATCTCGACCACAGATTGTGCTTCTGTAGTCGTCGCTTTGGGTTGAATTTTTTGAGTAAATTTCTGCAACAGTGGGGTTTCTTCCACAGCGACTTTCTTACGCCCTAAGGACAGGCTGACCGGAATTAAACGCACAAACTCGTAGAGTTCCTGGTAGCTTTCTTCACCTTCGGCATCATTATCAGAATCTTCGAATTCAACTGCTGCCACATCCTGCAAATGTTCAATCAGTTCCATTTCATCATTACGGATATGACCTGAAGCCAGTCCAAAGCCCAGCACTACCCCGGCACACCAGTCAGCCAGTGCCTGAACGCGCTCAGCCAGACTGTGTTCATCATCGGGCAATAAAGGCAGATAATCCAGTTCATCTTCTGACAGGGCATGAAACACATCTTCAGCTTCGCCGGTTAATAACTCTAATGCTTCAGGGTTCAGCTCGGGGACATCCAGCGTTTCCAAAATCTGCAACCACTCTACATTGGTCGGTGCCTGAGTCACGCAAACAATGCCAGTCAACAGACCATGTAACTCACTTGGACTAGAAATTTCTTCAATTGAAGAAAAATTGCGGTACCATTCCGTCCAACCTGAAATATCGTCTTGCATTCGTTTATCCAATCTCTATACTGCTTATATATTACCTTTGTTTGCAACACTGTGCGACCTCGATATGTTAGAAGAATTACAGCGTCTACAAGGGCATATTGGCGTTTTAAAAACGCGACTTGCCCATCTTGAACATGAGAATACCAGTTTGCGCGAGGAGCAAGAGACTTCTAATGCGCGATATCAAAATCAAATCGAACAGAAAAATAGCGTTATTACACAAAAACAACAAGAAATTGAAGGGCTAACCCAACAACTCTCTGAAACACGTGGACAGTTCCAGCAGTTAAATCAGGATGCCACTGCGCTGGCGGATCGTTATAGCCGTCTGGAGAAAAGCTGTACCGATCTGAAAAACCGTTTTCAGGAAATTCTGGCAGAGCGCAATGAATTACGTGCAGTAAAAGAAAAGCTATTACTTGATCAGCGTCATGCCCAGCAGGAGATTCAGCGCCTGAATCAGGAAGCTGAGCGTCTGACCCAGAAAAATGAAAGTGCAAAGGCGAAAGTGGAAGTCATTATTCAGCGTCTGGCCATTTTGGGAACTGCACAAGACCAGAATGCACAGGAAATCCAGCAACTGGCCCATCCGACTGAAGTGACCGAGGAAGCATCATCATGAGTGAGCAAATCGCTATCGACTTAAGAGTACTGGGACATAGCTTCCGTCTGGCCTCCACCGCAGATAAACGTGAGGACCTGGAGCGAGCCGCCCAATTACTCAATGAAAAATATGATGAGTTTCGTCGCAAAGCGCCCCGCATGGAGCCGAGCAAGCTGATTATTATGGTGGCACTGGAATTGATGCAGGAAGTTCTGACCATGAACAAGTCCTTGCAGCAATATGCGCATTGTGAACGTTTGTTACAAACTATTTTAGAAGAAGTAGAAGAACTCTCTGAATAAATTAAGTTTTTGTTTAAAGTTCAAGCATTCAATCCGCATGTTTACAGTTGAGGAACAGCATAGAGTTGCCTCATCCATATTATAGTTTATACTGAGTCTTAACTCTGAGATGTTCGCCAGCGGGTCAAATTCCCCTGAGCCGATATTTAAATCTTAGGATTGAGTTCTGCATATTTAGAGTGTATGCCCATCCGGTATGGGAAACCTAGCAAGTATGCGTCTCGTCCACCTTGAACTTTAGGGTTCAAGGGTAATGACATGCAGCGGCATCTTCGGAGTGCTTGACTATTTTTCATACATTTCATTTTTTTATCTTTTTAAATTTCAATTACATTTTTAATTTTTTTGTATTGATCGGATCTGCCTCAAAAACTCTGTTTTCATGCCCGACTTAAAACTATCAATAGATTCATTTCATTCTCAAGGCTTTAGTTGTTTAAAGCTTTCTTAAAATACTATCCATATGTCTATAATATATAGGGCTTCTTTATCTTCGGTATAGCGAAGCTTTGCTGCCCTTCTCAAGCTGATCGCGAATTTTAAAGACCCTATGCTTATGACGACGATGAATCTATTTGAACTTCGAAAACAGCTCCGTAAACAACGCCGTCAACTTTCTTCCTTCCGGCAAAAACAGGCACAGCAGCGCGTTCTCAATATACTCCGCACCTTACCCGAATTTCATACCAGCAAGTCTGTCGGGCTTTATTTACATGCCTTTGGGGAAATTCATACCCAAGCGCTGATTGAATACTGCTTTAAAATGGCTAAACAGGTCTATCTGCCAGTTATTTGTAATATGAACCAGCAATTGGTCTGGGTCGAGATCAGTAAGTATCAATATCGCAACAAGCGCTTTGCCCATCATCGTCTGGGAATGCGTGAACCGGTCGCAACACGTGGTCTGCCTGTTTCAAAGCTGGAACTGCTGATCATGCCACTTCTGGCCTGCGATACCGTAGGAACTCGTATTGGAATGGGCGGCGGATATTATGACCGTACTCTGGCATCTGCTCCTCGCCGTCCTTTTCGGCTTGGTCTGGCGCATGATTTCCAGCTGACTCATCAACCTTTGCAACGTGAAGCATGGGATCAGCCGCTTGATGCCTTAATCACGCCCTCCCTTTTACGACGCTTTAAACGTTAAATAATGTATTTCCAATGAGTTAAAGGCTTTAAAATCACATAATTAGTCATTTTTCATACAATTTAATCCTGTTTACCCTTGTAATTTTTAAATTACCCATCACTATTAAAAACATGGCAACACCGTTGTCACTCATTAGGAGTGCCCATGTCTGAAATTATTATGAATCAAGAAACCTTAGAGCCTCAGGTTCCAAGTGTATTACCACTTTTGGCGCTACGTGACGTGGTAGTTTATCCACATATGCAAATTGCGCTATTTGTCGGTCGTGAAAAATCGATCAATGCAGTTGATGTGGCTCGTAACAGTGACAATCTAGTATTTGTAGTTGCGCAAAAAGATTCGCTTACAGAAGAAATTGATCACGACAACTTATATCAATACGGTACTGTCGCGAAGATTGTGCAAGTTGTGAATCACGAAAATGATGAAAACTGTATTAAAGTCCTGATTGAAGGCCTGTATCGTGCCAAGCTCAAAACCATCATTGATGAAAATGAGTATTTGACTGCAGAGCATGAGCTGAGTTCCATGAGCGTCACTGTAGATGAAGATACTCAAGCCCTTCGTCTGCAAGAACTGCGTGCGCTCTTTGCTCAATATGCCGAAGCTAAACTGCGCAATGCCCGCGAGCTGATTGCAGCTGCCAATAAAATCGAAGATTTGCTCCAGCTGCTATTTTTTGTTGCGACACGTGTACCCTTAAATATCGAAGTAAAACAGAAATTTCTGGAACACGATGAATTTGAAGCACACTTAACCGAACTGATGACTTATTTATTGCAGCAATCTGAAGAACAGCAGATTGAGCAAACCCTGCATGACTCGGTTAAACGCCAAATGGAAAAGAACCAGCGCGAATATTTCCTGAATGAAAAAATGAAGGTCATTCAGCGCGAGCTTTCCGATATGAATGGCGGTGCAGAAGATGATGTTGCGGAAATTGAAAAGCGCCTGGCCGAAGCTGACCTGCCTGAACATGTCCGTAAAAAAGCCGAAGCTGAGTTCCGCAAACTCAAGGCCATGCAGCCGGCATCCAGTGAAGCGGCTGTGGTGCGTAACTACCTGGAAGTCATTCTCGATACACCGTGGAACAAAGCCAGCAAAGTCAGCATTAACCTGAACAAAGCGCAGGAAATTCTGGATGCCGATCACTATGGTCTGGATGATGTCAAAGACCGTATTGTGGAATATCTGGCAGTTCAATCCCGTGTGAAAAAACTGCGTGGCCCGATTCTGTGTCTGGTTGGTCCTCCTGGGGTCGGTAAAACTTCACTGGGTGAATCGATTGCCAAAGCAACCGGTCGTGAGTTTGTGCGTATGGCCTTAGGTGGTGTACGTGATGAAGCTGAGATTCGCGGTCACCGCCGTACTTATATCGGTGCGATGCCAGGTAAAATCGTGCAATCGCTAACCAAAGTTGGGGTTAAAAACCCGTTATTCCTGCTCGACGAGATCGACAAAATGGCTCAGGATTACCGTGGTGATCCAGCATCTGCGATGCTTGAAGTACTTGATCCATCACAAAATAACAAGTTCAATGATCACTATCTTGACCTTGACCTTGACCTGTCTGAAGTGATGTTCATCTGTACTGCAAATAGCATGAATATTCCTGAGGCCCTCTTGGACCGTATGGAAGTGATTCGTCTTCCAGGTTATACCGAGGAAGAGAAAGTTAACATCGCAGACCGTTACCTGGTACCTAAAGCCATTAAAAATAATGGTCTACGCGCCAAAGAACTTACCGTGCATGAAGAAGCAATTCGTGACATTGTACGCCGCTATACGCGTGAAGCCGGTGTGCGTAACCTTGAGCGTGAAGTGTCGAAAATTGCACGTAAAGTGGTGAAAGAAGCCGTCAGCAAGAAAGCTAAAAACCTTCAGGTTGAAGTAAATGCTGCCAATCTTCCTGACTACCTAGGTCCGCATAAATTTGACTATGGTATGGCAGAAGAAGAAGCTCAAGTCGGCCGTGTCAATGGTTTGGCCTGGACTTCAGTCGGTGGTGAATTGCTCACCATTGAAGTTGCAGCAGTCAAAGGTAAAGGGAAGTTTATTACCACAGGTTCTCTTGGCGATGTGATGAAAGAGTCGATTACTGCAGCCATGACTGTGGTTCGTACCCGTGCCGATGAGCTGGGTATCGAAGCTTCACGCTTTGAGGAAACTGATGTACATGTGCATTTACCGGAAGGTGCCACCCCTAAAGATGGCCCATCTGCTGGTCTGGCATTAACCACGGCGCTGGTCTCTGCGTTTACTGGAATTCCGATCCGCCCAGACATTGCTATGACTGGTGAAACCAGCCTGAGTGGCCGTGCAATGCGTATCGGTGGCCTGAAAGAAAAGCTGCTTGCGGCACATCGTGGAGGTATCAAACTGGTATTCATTCCACAGGCAAATATACGCGATCTTGCGGAAATTCCTGAGAATGTCAAAGAAGGCCTGGAAATTAAAGCGGTGAAATCGATTGATGAAATTTTACCACTGGCTTTGATGGATATGCCGAAAGCACTGGTTAAAGCTCCCATTGTAAAAGCCAATGAAGAAGCCAAAGCAGCGCGTCATTAAGATTGCTATGCTATAAAAAATTACCCTGCTCTGGCAGGGTAATTTTTTATCTGGGTATATGTTTAAAATTAAAAACTGCCTAAAATTTCAAAGCTAAATCCACCACACTATTGACGACATCTGCCATTTTATTCAAATCCAGCTTATCGACCGTATCCAGTGGCGTATTATAATAAGGGTTGCGATAATGCGCTGTATCGGTAATCAAAAGCGTAGAATAATTAAATTTGGCATAATTCAAATAACCCGAAAAGTCGATATTTTGCAAAAAGGTCGGGCTAATAAATCGCTCACAATCCAAACGGGAAAGACGCTGCATCGACTCACAATAGTGAGTGACCATTCTGGCTGACGCCAGATGACCAAGCGCCGCAATAAAATTCCCTTCGCGTGGATAGATCCATTTTAAACCAGCCGGATAGGTTTGTACCTGGTTATCGTTAAAATAACCGATTGAATCCAGAATGATGACTCCTTTAATTTTCTGTTTCTGAGTTTTTAACGATTTTGCGTGAATGTAACTACCCATATATTCAGACTTGAAATAAGGGGGTTCTTCTAGGCTGTAAAAGGCAAACTCGACATTGTGTTCTAGTTTGGTCTTTTGTAAAGCCAGCAACCGTGCAGCTTCCAGCGCTCCTGCAACACCAGAGGCATTATTGTCCGCGCCAGCCTGCTCACCTTGTGCATCATAATGCGCTCCCAGTACCAAGGTCTTTTCCGCTTTGGCATCCAGACGGCAAATGACATTACGATAGCTCAGATTATTGACAACATAAGTTTGAAACTGGCAGGGAATGCCAAACAGTCGCATCTGCTGCTTGATCCAGGCTGAAACCCGATTGAGTTCTTCGACATTCTTAAAATTCCGAAATTCATCAATATTAACAATCTGGTTAATAAACAGTTTTAGGTGCCCTGCTTGAGCACTTTTGGCAATATTGGCTTGACTTGCCGTAGAACACAGCAATCCCCAACTCAACAGAAGAACCGTAATACATCCTTTTAAAATAACGCTGGGCCGCATTCTTATTATTCCATGGCTTTATTATCAAGCGGAGACTTGAACTCCGTTTATTAAAGCAACATCACTCCCAGTATTTCAATTGCAATTTGTTTCACCGCTCAACTTCATGTTAGGAGATCGTTATAATGGCGTATCCAATGATTGATTCTCTATTATGAAAATTCGTATCCTGACCATTGGTCAGAAAATGCCGGCTTGGGTATTAACTGGCTTTACAGATTATTTTAAGCGCATTCAGCCCTTTGTCCAGACGCAGGTGATTGAATTACCTATGGCCAAACGTGGGAAAAATGATTCTGAAGCCGATATTTTGAAATACCGCAATATTGAAGGTGACAGCATCTTGAGTGCGTTGAAACCAAATGAAGTGCTGATTGCGCTGGAAGTGGGGGGCCGTGAATTGAGTACCGAAAAGCTGGCTGAAACCATGAAAAGCTGGATGCTGGAAGGTCAGGATATTGCGTTAGCCATTGGTGGACCGGACGGACATTCAGAAGCTGTGCGTAAGGCAGCCGTCTGGCACTGGTCGCTCTCTAAACTCACCTTGCCGCATCCGCTGGTACGTGTAATGCTGATCGAACAGCTGTACCGTGCCATGAGCATCAACCATAATCATCCTTATCATCGCGCTGGCTAAGCGCAGTTGTTCTGTATTTGCAACGTTTTGTTGAATAATCACGCCTGCGCCTGATGCTCTTTTTTGGGCATTATTGAAACATCTGACTTATATGGTTTGAATTATGAACTTACAAACCCTGCCCGGCTTATTTATTTCTCATGGCTCTCCAATGCTGGCACTTAACCCGGAGCAGGTAGGCCCGGCCTTACAGCGTCTGGCGTTGAATTTACCGCGTCCGCAAGCCATTGTGGTGATGTCTGCACACTGGGAAAGTGAGGTACTGGAAGTGAATACCGGTATTCGTCCAGAAACCTGGCATGACTTTCGCGGCTTTCCGCCTGAGCTGTACCAGCTCCGCTATCCAGCACCAGGTAATCCTGAACTGGCAGAACAGATTCTGAATATGTTTGCCAATGCCGGATTCTCGGCACATGCCAACAGTGTCCGTCCACGTGATCATGGTGTCTGGATGCCGCTACTGCATATGTATCCCGAAGCAGATATTCCCGTGGTGGAAATCTCTCTGCCGATGTCAATGAGTGCCGAGGAGATTTATGGGATCGGTCAGACCTTGGCGATGTTACGTGAGCAGCAGGTGCTACTGATCGGTTCTGGCAGTATTACCCATAATCTGGCTGAATTATCCTGGCAAGGAAATACTGACGAAGTTCCAGAATGGGCATCGACTTTCCGCAATCATGTGGTGAACAAACTGACCCATAGTGACTTTAATACAGTACTTGACTGGCAATCGCTCCCTCATATCAAGCGCAACCATCCAAGCTTGGAGCACTTTAGCCCATTGTTCTTTGCCATGGGTACCGGGCACCGGTTCAGCATTGTGCATAGTAGCTTTAGCATGGGTTCCTTAGGCATGGATATTTACCGGTTCGATTAAAATTTAAAGTAACTTTCATCAATTAACAAAAAAATATCAATGGATACACTTTGAAACCAAAAAAAACTGAATGTATCCATTTTTTTTAAAAGCTGATCATATATGATGTATCTTGTTATTTTAAATCAAGAACTTGAATCTAATGAAACTAAAACTTCTAGCACTTGCACTCTTCCCACTTGCACTGACTGCTTGCCAATCATCTGAGATTCAAAAAGTAGGAGATCTAGCTGTGTCTGTACTACAACAACAAAATGCAGATCAGACTTTGGCAAATTACCATTGGAGTGCTAACACAGCAGATGCCCCAAAACCTCTGGTTTTAAAGTTTGACAAAGCAGGCCGTTTAGGAATTTCTACCAGCTGTAACGGTATGGGAACCAGTTGGAAAGTTGAAAATAACCAGATCGTGACGGGCAACCTGACAGCTACTCAAATGGCCTGTGAGCCTAAATCCATGGCACAAGAAAAAGTTGCAGCAGATTTATTTGAAAACCGTAAAGTCCCATTCGTTTTAAACTTGAATGATCCACAAGCTCCAACCCTGACTATTGTCTCTGTAAAAGGCGAAAAAATTGTCTTCACCGGTAAGCAAACCGCTGAATCAAAATATCAAAGTGAAGGTGAAACCATTTTCCTTGAAATTTCACCAGAAACCAAAGCATGCACAGGTGTAACAGCACAGACTTGTCTCCAGGTTCGTGAAATCAAATATGCTGACAATGGCGTAAAAACCCAGGTCAATAAAGACTGGACATTATTCTATAACTCTATCGAAGGTTTTACACATAACCCTAAAGAGCGCCAGATTGTACGTATCAAACGTTATGAAGTTAAAAATCCAGCAGCGGATCATTCCAAATATGCGTATGTTCAAGACATGATTATTGAACGTGAAACAGTTAAGGGTTCACTTTAATTTTTAAGTCGATACAACATGTATGAAAAACCGATGTTAAGGCATCGGTTTTTTCAGTTTTTATTCCCCTTCACTCATGGATCATCATTTTCTATAATTTTCAAATATGAAATATTGATCATGCAGATAAAAAGAAATATGTAAGCCATCAAAGCATTCAGCTTATTTTCTATATTTTTATTGCTATCAGCTTGCCGAAATACAACCATAGAGAAAACCACTCCGACAACACCCTTTAAATCCTCAGTCACGTTTTTATGTCATGAAATATTAGAATAAACAGGTGGATATCATGCCACCCAACACTAACCTAAAGTCACTTCAAAAAATGGTCATCAGTATATCGTTCACGGTATCTCTTATATCTCTGATCTCTGTACACGACAAATTTCACAGAACCCTTATCCTATCAGGGTTCTGCCTTCTTAAAATTGCCAAAATTTCCTTAAACTCTTCTTTTT